>CAYQWI010000320.1:0-2927 GCA_964421165.1 uncultured Natronomonas sp. | reverse complement strand
CCAGAGGTTTCGAAGCCCGCCCTTCGGCACTGTCTCTCAGTTCTTCACAGGAAAATTATGAACTTCTACGATAATCCCTATCAGTTCATCGGGAGCGAATCCCTCGGATAGGCCTTCGGCGGAAGATCCTCCTCGCTCATGGGGATATCGCTCACCTTCGCAAACACCGATTCGGGATCTTTGTGTAGCTTCCAGTATCCCCACGTCTTTGCGACTAAACTGAGCTTTCGAAACGTTCCGAGCGACGGTGTTTCGGTGATCGTATCGTTGTTACGCTCGCGGATTAGTCGGTGATGGTCGGCGTAGAGAACGGCTGCGGTCAGGACGGGAAGCCGACAATCTTCGGGCAGGTGTCTGATCCCCGAAACACCCTCCCGATACAGTTTCTCGGCGCGTTTGAGCTCCCGTTCGATAGCCCTCCCGATCTCTTCGGTGAACTGCTGTCTTTCGATATCCTCCGGATCGGCACCGTAGGCTTCGAGCGTCGTTCGTGGGAGATAGATTCGATCCCGGTCGGCGATGTCCTCACCGACATCTCTGAGAAAGTTGGTCAATTGGAACGCCTCACCGAGCCTGCGGGCTTTCGGCAGTGCGACATCAACGTTATCGGTTTCCATAATGATCGTCATCATGACACCGACTGCGGCCGCGGAACCACGCATATACGCTTCGAGTTCGTCGTAGGTCTCATACCGTGACGTTTCGATATCCGTCCGCATCGCGTCGATGAACTCTTCGATTTCCGTCTCGGGAATCCCATAGCGTTCCCGCACTTCGCAAAACGCTTTTAGTACCGGATCCGTAGCCGTTTCTCGTCCGAGAGACGCCTCCCTGATCTCGATCAACCGTTCGTGCTGTTCTTCGGGAGTCAGTCCGTTCGGGTTGTCGACGACCTCGTCGGCGATCCGAAAGAACGCATACAGCACGTACGTGGGATGACGGACTCGCTCGGGCAGCAGTTGGGTCGCATAATAGAAGGTCTTCCCGGTTTTTCGATGAATTGACTTGCTTTTCGCAAGCTGGGAGGAATCGACCATTTGCCAGTAAACGTACGCTCTGACGTACCTTAGGTGTTTGTGAACAGCGCCGACCGTTGTCTGTTTCCGTATCCTCTATCGAGTCGGGCCTCGTCGGTTTGGCACTTCGAACGTATGGATTTATGCGCTCACCAAATACAGTTCGTATATGTTCGAGACGGTGGTCGTAGCGACCGACGGATCAAAAAGCGTCACTAGGGCGGTCGATTGCGCGCTCGATCTCGCGGTGAAGTTCGATGCCACTGTACACGCGCTCTACGTCATCGACGAGGGGCGCGTCGAATCGCTCCCCGAGCGGCTCCACAACGACATTCGTAGCGCGCTCGACGAACAGGGCGCTGAAGCGCTCGATGAGATCACAGAAACGAACGAAACGCTCGAAACGCCGGTCGAGTTGGAAACGGCGATCCGGATCGGTCGACCCACACAACAGATCATCGGATACGCTCGCGACATCGACGCCGACGGCGTCGCCATGGGAACACGCGGACGAAGCGGCGAACACTCGTTCCTCCTGGGAAGCGTCGCCGAGCGGATCGTTCGAACCTGTCCCGTCCCGGTGTTGACGGTTCGTCAACTGGAGTAGCCGACGGATACCCACCGGTGGAGAGGCTTATTAATTCCCCGTCACATCGATATCGTATGGACGATCAACTCATCGACGACGAGGCGATCTCGCTTCAGCGTCGATCGCTGCTTCCGGGGAAAGGATTCTTTGTCCCGGATTCGTTCGACGAAGCGGCAGCCGAAAAAGAAGCCGCGGAAGCGATTGAGGGATCGAATCGGCTCGTCATCGCCGACCCCGATGCCGATGGGCTCGGCTGTGTCGCATTGATCCGGATCGCGTTCGGAACGGCATCGCTCCTTCCCGCCGGTCCACACGAACTCTCCGAGGCGCTCGAATACGTCGTCGAGTACGGTGGTGAAGGACTGGAACTGTTCGTCTGTGATCTCTGTCCGGATTCCGCGGACGATCTCGATTCGCTTCCGGCAATCGCCGAACTGGCCGAGACTATCCGGTGGTTCGACCACCATCAGTGGGATGACGACCTCGAAGCGACCGTCTCGGGATACGCCGAACTGGTCGTCGGCGACTCCGACTCCGTCTGTACGACCGATGTGGTGCTTGAAACGCTCGAATACGAGTTCGAAGATAGGTACGTCGAACTCGCCGCAGTCACCCGTGACCACGACCTGTGGCTGCGCGAGGATCCGCGAAGCGACGACCTCGCGGATTACGCGTACTGGATCGAACCCGAGGAGTACATCGACACCGTCGTCGAGTACGGCGCAGACCTGCCGGAGGGGGTGGAGGCGTTCCTCGAAGAACAGCGGATCGAAAAGGAGGCGCTCATCTCCAAGGCCATCGACCGTGCCGAATACGAGACTGTCGGCGAGCTGACTGTCGGGGTCACTTACGGCCGCTGCTCACAAAACGAGGTCGCGGAAGCGATGCGAGAACAGGGTGCGGACGCGTCCGTCATCGTCAAACCGGCTGGTTCGGCTTCGATCCGCGGAACGGATGGCTTCCAGCGGTGTCATGAAGTCGCCGGACGGGTCAACGGCGGCGGTCATCCGAAAGCCGCCGGTTGTAAACCGGACATCTACGACGATATGCTCGATTACGCCCACCACTGGACGACACAGGGTGCGATCACGAAGCAAGTAATCCTCGATGCGTTCCGTGCGGTCGTCGGCGATGCCGAATCGGCCGCGTGAGCGCCGCTCGCACGTCCGGCAGCGACCGTCAAACTTTACCTCTATCTCCCGGTATCTCGAACATGGATCAGCTTCAGCGGTCGCTGCTCGACTCGCCGATCGTCGAAAAAGACGGGTATCACTACTTCGTCCATCCGATAAGCGACGGCGTTCCGATGCTCGAACCGAGCC
>CAYQWI010000319.1:0-2935 GCA_964421165.1 uncultured Natronomonas sp. | reverse complement strand
ACATTCGACGTCGAACCATTCGAAAGATCGGTGTCGCCCGTGGCGTAAGACGATGATACTCGTATCCGTCGACCGGAGATCTCACTGGGTACGGCACGTATAACTAATCGAATAGTCGTCGCCGTCTCGGTCATGAGTTGGTCGGATGATGTCGAAAGCGAGTACGTCCGAGCGGCCGAACTGTTCGAATCGGAACCGCTGGCCGTTCGTGACGGGATCCCGAGCTGGACGACGGACCATCGGTCGCTTTCGACCGTTAATACGAAATCGCTCACAGCCGTCGTCGAAGCGCTCGAAACACAATCGCTGCGGGAGGCGCTACAGACGCTTCCCGAATCGTCTCAGAAATCCGTTCGAGACGCACTCTTCGTCGACCCCGCAGACGCGTGGCGTATCTCCGTTTCGGAGTTCATAAGTGGACGGTGCCTCGATATCAATGCCGGCGTGGGGACGCGTTCGCTGTTGTTGGCCGAACTTTCCGAGACCGTTGACGCCGCAGATCGATGCCATGAGGCGTTGCGATTTCTCGATCAGCGCGACGATTACGACTGCGAGGACCGAGTTCGTCCGATTCATGCTGGGACCCAAACACTTCCCGAACCGACGACACCCTACGATACGATCGTCGCCGATTGTACCGGTCCCAACCGACCGGAATCCCTCTCGGAGACGGTCGAAAGCCTCTCTGAATTTCTCGCCGATGACGGCGCAATAATTCTCCAACTCGACGGATGGCCACGAACGGCGGGGTTGACCGACACGCTCAATATCGGCTCAGAGACGGCTAGCACGCGTGCACTCTCGCCCGCGTTACGAACCGCTACGATCGGCTACGAGCGACTCCTCTCTCGTGCCGGGTTTGATACCGTCGACCTGTACGCGCTGGTACCCGACGGCGACGATCCTTCGTTCGTGCTTCCGGTGGGTAACGACGCGGCGAGACGCCGGATTCTCGACACCGCAAGAAACGCCCCAAGCGGATCGGACCGGTTGCTTTCACGCGGTGCGTCAATCGTCGAATCGTTCGGGATTCTCGATCGGTGTTGGCCGGCGTACCTCGCAGTCTGTCACGGGACCGAACACGACGGTGGCGATGATGGCCCAACGGAGTCCGACGACGAGTACGATATTTCGGTTCCGTGTGGGCTACTCAGACGTGGCGGTGGCCGTTCGACCGTCTTCACGTACAGAGACCGAGAGCTGGAGCACGTAACGAAGATACCGCACCGTCGCGCGCATTCGGAGTTCATCCTGGACGAACACCGTGTCACGAACTCCCTTCGTACCGAACGAAACCGCTCCGACGGTTCGGATGTCTCGATCGCGGAGACGATCCCGTCGGGTTCGATCCGGATGACGTGGTTCGGGCCGACGTACACCGAAGCCCCGATGTCCGGAACACCGCTCTCGGAGTTCGTCACCGCCGACCCGGAACGATTCCGTCGAGTGCTCGAACTCGGATTTAGGTGGCTCACCCACCTTCACAGGTCCCACGGTGGCCCGGTCACCCGACGATCCGGAGATGTCGTCCGGGAGGAACTATCGTTTCCGGAGTTCGACCTCGAACCCCCCGCAGTCGACGGCCCGACGCGACTGTTTCGGGCCCCGTGCCACGGGGACTTTCACCCCAAAAACGTCTTCGTCGAGAGGGATGGCTCCGAGATCGGTCCGGTAACGGCGGTGATCGACTGGGAGCTGGCGGGGCTCGACGACAATCCGATCGCGGACGCCGGCTTCTTCGCGCTTCAGACGGCGCGGTTAGCGTTCGGTAGCCTCCGTGACGGGGTTGATGAGGTGTTCGCGTCGCCCGGAGCGCACGGGAAGATCGTTCGAGAGGTCGTCTCGGAGTACTGTTCCGCCGTCGGGATCACCCGAGAAGCGTTCGTGAGGTATCTCCCGATCGTCTGGATCCGGCGATTGAAACGGTGTGCCGATCGTGGGGCGACGGCGAGTTACAGCGGCCGGGCGTGCCGTCGCGCCGCCGACGTCGAGTACATCTGGGAACGCGAATCGGAGATCGCTACCGTGCTGGGGATCGAAACGTGAACTGCCTCGGCCTGCTCCGCCCGTAGAGCGCCGGGGCGGTAGCCTGCGTATACTTTACTGACTGTCCGCTGGAGCGACGAGCATGGCCGTAAACGAATCCTCGGATCTTCCGCGTGCTGTAACTAACTGCGAAATCGGGGAAGGAACGAAGATCGCGCCGTTTTCGGTACTCGACGACTGCACCTTCGGCCGAAATTGTCGGGTTTGGCGATTCGTCAACTGCTATGGGGCGACCTTCGGCGACGACGTGATGATCGGCTCGCTTGTGGAGATCCAATCGGACGTCGTCGTCGGCGATCGAACGCGAATCCAATCGCACGCGTTCGTCCCCTCCCTGACCGAGATCGGCGATGATGTGTTCGTCAGTCACGGGGCGAAGTTCGTCAACGATCGTCACCCCCCGAGCGGCGATCCCGAAAAGTGGGAGCCCATACGGATCGGCGACGGTGCCTCGATCGGCACGAACGCCACGTTGCTCCCCGTTGAAATCGGTGAAAACGCGATGGTCGGTGCCGGTGCGGTCGTGGTCGACGACGTACCCGAAGACGCTATCGTCGCCGGGAATCCCGCAGAAGTGATCGGATACCGCGATTAATCTGAAGTGAGTTCCGCTCGTCCCTCTTGGACTGGTGGGAGGTCGAGTTGAACGGTTTCGTTTCGCTCGTCCGAGCGTTTTGCGTACTCGAGTAACTCGACGGTCCGCGCGCCGACTTCGCCGGGGGCTCGAAGCTCCGATTCCCCATCTGTCGCGGCGATGAAATTCTCGAGCTCCGCTCGAAGCGGCTCGTTGTTCTCGGCTTCATACACGTGTTTTCCTTCTTCTCGGGTGCTGAGCGTCCCCTCGCGTTCGACGATCCGGCTCTCGTACAGTTCGACGACGTTATCTTCG
>CAYQWI010000318.1:0-2952 GCA_964421165.1 uncultured Natronomonas sp. | reverse complement strand
ACGCCGTGTTCGCGAACGCGGCGGTACACGACGAAGTCCACGAGATCCTCACCGAACGCGGCATCGCTGCCGGCAAGGGCGACGAGGGCGCGTGGGCCCCGTCGATCGACGACGGCGAGGCGTTCGAGATTATGGACGAAGCCGTCGGGTCGGTCGCCGACGACGTCGGATTCGAGATCGGATTCGGACTCGACGTGGCGGGTGCCGAACTCTACGACGGCGGCGTCTATCACTACGGGGACGAAACGAAATCGCCCGAAGAGCAGGTTGCGTACATCTCAGAGCTCATAGAGGAGTACGATCTCCGCTACGTCGAAGATCCGCTCGACGAGGACGATTTCGAAAATTTCGCCGAGCTGACACAGCGCGTGGGCGATCGGACGCTCATCTGTGGCGACGATCTGTTCGTCACGAACACGGATCGGCTTCAGCGCGGAATCGACATCGACGCGGCCAACAGCATTCTGATCAAGCCGAATCAGATCGGAACGCTTTCCGATACGTTCGACGCGATCGAGTTAGCCGTCAAAAACGGATACGATCCCGTCGTCTCCCACCGAAGCGGTGAAACGGAAGATACGACGATCGCACACCTCGCCGTCGCGACCGATGCGCCGTTCATCAAAACTGGCGCCGTCGGCGGCGAGCGAACCGCAAAGCTGAACGAACTCATAAGAATCGAGGCAAACGCATGAGCGACAACGAAGAGGGGTACGACGCCTCAGAAATCGACGAGGAACTCGAAGAGCTCGAAGAAGAGCTCGACGGGGAACTCGACGAGGTCGAGGCGACGGCCGACGAAGCCGACCCCACAGCGGACGAACAGCCCACCGAGGACGCCGTCGAGGCGGCCGACGAGGTCGAAACAGAGAGCGAACCGGACGCGGCCGACGAGGGACCGATCCTCGACGAGGACGTTATGCCGGACGACGAGGCCGATCTCCTCATTCCGGTCGAGGATTATCTGGCCGCCGGTGTCCATATCGGGACCCAACAGAAGACGAAATCGATGGACCGGTTCATCCATCGGGTTCGAACCGACGGCCTGTACGTCCTGGACGTTTCACAGACCGACAACCGGATCCGAACCGCCGCGTCGTTCCTCGCGAACTACAATCCCGAACAGATACTCGTCGCGTCCTCGCGACAGTACGGTCGGTTCCCGGCCGAGAAGTTCGCCGATGCGGTCGGTGCACGCGCCCGGACCGGCCGGTTCATCCCGGGAACGCTGACCAATCCGGACTACGCCGGCTACATCGAACCGGACGTGGTCGTCGTCACCGACCCGATCGGTGACTCTCAGGCAGTCAAGGAGGCCATCACGGTCGGCATCCCGGTCATCGCGATGTGTGACTCGAACAACACGACGTCGAACGTCGACCTCGTGGTACCGACGAACAACAAGGGCCGAAAGGCGCTCAGCGTCGTCTACTGGCTGTTGGCCAACGAGACGCTCGATCGCCGTGGTGCGGAGCCGACGTACGCGCTCGAAGACTTCGAGACGGAGCCATAACACGTCTTACATTTTGTGCTTTGAAACCGCCTACTCCGAGAGCGACAGCTCCGCGAGTTCGTCGTACAGCGTTTCCTCGGGCGTTTCGGTCAGCCACCGGGCGGTGACGCCGTCCGTCGGTTGTACGGTTTTATTTTCGGTGGTGCCGACGAACGAGAGGTAGGGGTTCGGAGCCGGTGGCCGATCGGTCGGATCGTCCATACAGAGGAGGTGGATCTGTGCGAGACCGTCGATCGCCGCGTCGATGCCGGTCGCTTCTCTGACACCGCGTTTCGCACACTCCGTATACGATTCTCCGGGGCGACGACTATCGCCGGGGTCGACCCAGCCGTCGGCGCGATCGTATCTGACCAACAGTATTTCATCGTCCCGAACGACCCGGATTCCCGCCCCACCGACGACGCCGAAGCGATCGAACGTCTCCGTCAGCGTCTCGTAGGTCCCGACCGAACACTCGATCCGGCGTCCGACGAGGTCGATCTCGCCGTGTTCGGCGGCGAAATCGGAGAGGAGCGCGGCGACGTGGCGGCGCAGTCGGACTGACACGGATACAGTTGGCGGGCGCGATCGACTTGGATCTTACTACGAAAAGATATCGCTCAACGCATCGATCCGATCGGCGAGGCGATCCAACCCGGCGTTGATCTCTTCGAGTCGGGTGCGAATGTTGTCGGCCGGAACCGCACCGTCAGGCGTCGGATCGACGAGCCCGTCGTCTTCTAGCATTCGGATCGACCGTCTCGTCTTGTACTCGTCGATACCCGTTCGTTCGGCGATTTGGGCGATCTCGATCGGGTGATGTCGTACCACCGTCTTCAACACGAGAAGATCGCGTTCTTCTTTCCCGAACTGTCGCGCCAACCGCTCTATCATTCGACCTGTGGTACTGATCCAACCGGCAAAACGATGTCGGAGTTACCCCACTCTCCATCGGGAGAAAACGTCTGACGAGCGTTCGACACCCGTTCGATCCACGACGGGTCGGAAGCCTCGATGAGCAAAAAGCATATCTCCCGGCAGTTCCCAGGTTACATATCAGGATGAACGAGGTTCAACTCGAGGTCGCGAAGGCGTACCCCAACGACTCGGGCCGGGGGATCGCACGCCTCGACCCGGACACCCTGCTTCACTTGAAGCTGTCGCCGGGTGACATTATCGAGATCGAAGGGGCCGACACGACCGCGGCGAAAGTGTGGCGAGCGGACCGGCAGGACTGGAACACCGACACCGTCCGCATCGACGGGTTCACCAGACAAAACGCGGACGTAGGGATCGGAGAGCGGGTGACGATCCGGAAGGCCGAGGCGACGAAAGCCGACCGACTCGTCCTCGCACCGCCCGAGGAGGCGTCCGTCCAGTTCGGATCGGACGCCGCCGGGATGGTCAAACGCCAGATCCTCAAACGGCCGGTCGTCGAGCGCGACATCGTTCCCGTGATG
>CAYQWI010000317.1:0-2958 GCA_964421165.1 uncultured Natronomonas sp. | reverse complement strand
AACCACGTCGCGTTCACCAGACCGCAGGGCAAAACGCTCGACGCCGAGGACGACCACATCGCCGAGTTCGTCGAGATGGGCGACGTGACGACCTGCATCTACCTCGGCACCCACGCGGTCGCGGACACGATGGATCGGCTGCTGGAGTCGGGAGCCGATCCCGACACCCCAGTTTCGGTCGTCTATCACGCGTCCTGGCCCGACGAGGACATCATCGAGGGGACGATCGAAACGGTCGGCGAGAAGGTCGATGACGCCGGCTATCGCGCCTCCGCGATGGTGTTGATCGGCGACGCCGCGGCCGGGGCCGGCTACGAGCGATCGTATCTGTACGGCGAGTGGGCCAGTGGGGACCCGCGGACGGACGAGTCTGCCGGGTCCGAACCGAGCGGAAGCGAAACCGAGACTGAGAGCACATCCGACGATTGAACCACTCATGAGCACTGACACGAACACGGACGATAGCGGAACCGACGACTCCGGCGGCCACTGTTCGACGGCCGACTCCGACGGCGAAGTCGCAGAAGACATCGCCATCGTGAGTTTCGAACGAAAGCTGCCCGTCGCCGAAGAGATCAAAGCCGAACTGGAAGACGACTACGAATCGATCGAGATACTGGAGTACCACGGCGAGGTCTTCGAAGACCACTGGGGCGAGTACGACTGCTTCGTCGGGCTGATGGCTTCCGGTATCGCGATGCGAAAGACCGCCGGGCTCCTCGACGACAAGTGGGGGGACCCTGCCGTCGTCGTGATCGACGAAGAGCTGACGTGGGCGATTCCGCTGACCGGCGGCCACCACGGGGCGAACCAGGTCGCCTACGACCTCTCGAAGCTCGGGGCGGTTCCGGCGATGACGACCGCGAGCGAGGCTGCGGGGAAACAGGGCGTCGAATCGAAGGCGAAAGCGCTCGACGCACACGTCGTCAACGGCGACTCGACGGTCGCGACGAATCTCGCCGTTCTCAACGACGAACTCGACGTCGTCGAACGGCTCGACGGCCCCCGCGCCGTGCTGGTCGGCGACGACGTGACCGTCCTGAAACGCAACGACGACGGGGTCGTGTTGGGAACCGGAACCGTCAGCGGCGTCCGAACGGAACAGGTTCTCGACGCCTGGGAAGCCGCCCTCTCCGATCTGGGTCTGGATTTCTCTGACGTGGAGTTCGTCGCGACCGCGACCAGAAAGGAAGGCGAAGACGGGCTCTACGAGGCAGCCCAGGAGATCGGCGCGGGCGTCGTC
Source organism: uncultured Natronomonas sp. (assembly GCA_964421165.1). Lineage (GTDB taxonomy): Archaea > Halobacteriota > Halobacteria > Halobacteriales > Haloarculaceae > Natronomonas. Next base: position 1,715 of record CAYQWI010000317.1, on the reverse strand, counting down.
CTCTTCGAGAAGGAGACGCTGCTGGAACACGAGGGGCCAACGCCCTCGCGCGCGAAGGAGTTGATCGGGTGGCCGGGGATCGCGGAAGCCTCGGCCATCGCCGGCGGCCGGGAGCACGAACTGCTCCGGGAGAAAGAGCGCTTCGACGACGCGGTGACCGTGGCGGTGGGACGGTAATGGCTGCCGAATCGACTCCGCCGGAGGAGTACGGCACACTCTACGTCGTCGGGATCGGCCCGGGGCTCCCGCACGCGATGACCCAGCGCGCGAAAGACGTGATCGAGACCGCCGACTGCGTCATCGCCTCGAACCTCTATCAGGAGTTCCTCAGACGGGACGGGACGATCCCGGCGGAACCGGCGGCCGATGGGGGCAGCGCGGCGAGCGCCTCCCGTCCCGAGAGTTGGACCGACGGGACGGTCGTCACCGGCGCGGACGGCACCGAACAGGAGGTCGTCCGCTCGTCGATGGGCCGACAGGTCGAGTTGACGCGGGAGGCGTTCGATCGCGTTCGGGCGGGGCAGAACGTCGCCCACGTCTCCGGCGGCGATCCGAACGTCTACGGCAAGAGCGATCTCGTCTTTTTGATGGCCGACGACGAGGACGCGACGGACGTCCCGATCGAGATCGTTCCCGGCGTGACCGCGGCGCTGGGCGGGGCGGCGAACCTCGGCGCACCGCTGTCGAACGACTTCTGTACGATCTCGCTGTCGGATAAGTGGCGCGGCTGGGAGGAGATCGAGGAGAAGCTGCGAGCGGCGGCGATTTCGGGATTCGTCATCGTCCTGTACAACTGCTGGCGCGATCACGAGCGCGCGATCGACGTGATCCGCGAGGAGCGCTCCGACGACGTGGCAGTCGCCATCTTCAACGACGCCGCCCGCGGCGAGGCCGGGCGCAACCTGGAGGGCGAGACGCACACGATCACGACGCTCGGCGAGACGGACGAACACGCCGACGAGGTGGGCGGTATGGGAACGTCGATCCTCGTCGGCACCGCGGAGAGCCACGAGTGGACGAACGACTACGAGAACTACCTCGTGACGCCGCGCGGCGGCCGCGAGGTGGAGGATTTCTGACAATGAGCACAGACGACACCGCGGAGACGAACGCTGAGGCATCGACGAGCAAATGCGGCGGGGCGACGGCCGAAACCGACGCCGAAACGGAGAGCAAATGCGGCGCTTCGTCGAGGTCCTCGGAGTCGTCCTCGACGTGCGGCGCGTCGAGCGACGGAGACGAGAAGGAGGTCGGCTCGACGGCCGACGACTTCGAAGCCGAACCCGGCAAGCTCGTCACCGTCGGGCTCGGGCCCGGCAAGCCAGAAAGCATGACCGCGCGCGCGAAAGCGGCGCTCGCCGACGCCGAACACATCGTCGGCTACCGGACTTACGTCGACCTGTTGCCCGACGAGATCACCGAGGACGCCGAGGACATCTACTCGACGCCGATGTGCGGGGAAGTGTCGCGGACCGAGGAGGCGATCGACCGGACGCTCGCGGGCAACGACGTGGCGATCATCGGTTCGGGCGATCCGAACGTCTACGCGCTGTCGGGGCTCGCGCTGGAGATTCTCGAATCGAAGGGCGGCTCCGCCGACGCGGTCGATTTTGAGGTCGTCCCGGGCGTTCCGGCGGCCCAATCCTGTGGCGCGCGGCTGGGCGCGCCGCTCGTCAACGACACCGTCTCGGTGTCGCTGTCGGATCACCTGACGC
>CAYQWI010000316.1:0-2980 GCA_964421165.1 uncultured Natronomonas sp. | reverse complement strand
GATTTTCGGGATCACGAGAATCTTCGATTCTCGAACGACTCCTTGAGGGTGGGGCCTCCGCCTCGAATTGGGTGAAGCCGCCGCCGTCCTCGAAGAGATGGGCGCGACGGTCGATCGGATCGACGACGTGGGCGTGGCCGGGATCGCTCGACTGTTCGACCGAATCGACCGAATTCGTCAGGCCGACGTGCTCGTCGTCGCAGCGGGCCGAGAGGGTGCACTTCCGACGGTGATCGCGGGACTCGTCGACGTGCCGCTGATCGGACTTCCCGTCTCGACGGGGTACGGTCACGGGGGCGCCGGTGAGGCGGCGCTCGCGGGAATGTTGCAGTCTTGTGCTCCGATCTTAACAGTCAACATCGACGGCGGGTTCACCGCTGGCGCGCAGGCCGGACTCATCGCACGAACTCTTTCGGCCGCCCGAGAGGCATAAGTGACCCCCCTGCTTCGGGCGTATTCCCGACGTTTTCGCCCGAAATCCGGTAATCTGTTACCCCATGCCGAGGGTATTTGTGTACTGAGATCTTTATTACGGCATACCGGCGAGTGACCCCTCGCCGACAACAGAATGCCCACGTGTGACCATTGCGATGCTCACGTCTCGGATCGGTTCGCAAGGGTGTTTGCGGACGGAAGCGGCCACGTTCGCGCGTGTCCGAACTGCTCTGCGAACGCCGGAATCGCCGAGGTTTCCAAAGAACGAGCATACGAGTAACCGAGCGGTCGAGCACATGAGTAGCGGCACCACAGCCGCCTATGCCCCGATTATCCTTCTTCGTAGGCGATCACGATAGCCCAGCCGCGTCTGTTTTCTTTCCCCGCCACGAACCGCCTTTTAATGTCGTCCGGAAATACCCACTACGTATATATACTCGAATGCGCCGATGGCACGCTGTACACCGGCTACACGACGGACGTCGAGCGCCGGATCGAAGAACACGACTCCGGGGAGGGCGCGAAATACACGCGGGGCCGGACGCCCGTCGACCTCGTTTATAAAGAGCGGTTCGAGGACCGCTCGAGCGCGATGCGCCGCGAGCACGAGATCAAACAGCTTTCGCGAGCGCAAAAAGAGCGGCTCGTTCGAAACGCCGCTCGGTAGTTTCGCCCCCGATCGATCACGCGGATCGCGTTTCCGATCCCATCTCGGAAACGAGCGTATCGAGCGGTCGAACGCTCAGACCGCGCTCTCTGACGAACTCGCGCAGGTGCGGAACGCGGCGAGTGATCTCGTCCGGTTTGTGCGAGTCGCTCCCGAGGACGAACTCGATCCCCCGATCGGTAAACACGTCCAAAACGTCCGGGTTCGGGTGGACGCGTCCCAGCGAACGGAACGATCGTCCGGCATTGATCTCGGGAACGGTGCGCGAATCGACGAGCGCGTCTGCGATCATCCGGTAGTGTGCGTCGGTCGTTCGATCGCGAAAGACGGCGTGTCGCTCCGGGAGGTCGAGATGGGCCACCACGTCGAACAGCTCCGAGTCGATCAACTCGGTAAGCGTTTCGTAGTACGCGTCGACGGCCTCTTGAATCGTGTCATCATCGGCATCCACGTACTGGGACCCCGAGGTGTACTCGTGTTCGCCGGCGAAATGAACCGCGCCGATGCTGTAATCGAAGTCCGCCTCCTCGAGAAACGACCGCGTTTCGGCGTCGATCCCCGGCACGTAGCTCATCTCGACCGCGTCGAAAATTTCGATATCGAACGTGTGTCTGAGGTCCTCGATCCGTTCACGGCGTCTCTCGTAGGTGTCGACGAGATCGTACTGGCTACGCCGGCCGAAATCGTCCTCGATGAGGATACAGTGATCGCTCAATCCGACCCCGTCACACGGCGTTTTCTCGGCGGCAGCGACCATCGCGGCCATCTCGGAGCCGTCCGAGAACGTCGTGTGTGAGTGGAGATCGTACAGTTCACGGCTCATTCGTTCACCACTCCGATCGACACGCCGTCGACCGGTCGATCGACGGCTCCCCGAGCTTGCTCGCGCTTCACAACTTGGACAGGGTCCCCACGGGTATGAACCTGTATATGAGATCTATATAAGGGACTGTTCCTCTCGGTACGCAAACATCCGTGGGACGCTCCCTCACGTCCCTCGTTATAACACATTCCGCTGGCAGCTTCCACAGAGGTTCTCCTCTTTGACGTCGACCTCTCGAACGGTCGGCGAGAAGTTCATGACACAGCGGGAGTTATCGCAGTGCTCCAATCCGAGCGTGTGACCGATCTCGTGGACGACTTCCTTTCGGACTCGATCGGCGAAAATATCGCTCGCCGAGCGCTCCGAGAAGCCGCCGTCCGAGGACGTCTGAAGTCGATACGTCGAGATAACGGAGCCGTTACCGGAGAGATACGCGAGGCCGAAGACGTAGTTTCGCCGGCGGTAGTACAGATCGTGGCCGGTGATGGCGATGTTCTTTTCGCCGTTTCCGGCCCGCCCGGCGAGTTCGATGAACTCCTCGGCGCGGTACTGCTCGCGACCGGCGTCGTACGCGCCGTCGGGGACGGGCTGGGTGTCGTGAATCGTCACCTCGCACTCGTAGACGGATCGCAGCCCGCTCGACGCTTCCCGTTTTACCACCGCGGGAAGCTCACCGACCGGCACGATATCGACGTGCATGCGAAATTCTTAGGTTCCGCTGTTGATAAATATCCCGACGTGCACACCGACCCGAAATCGGCTCTCGTCGATCGGCTCTGCCGGTACGAACGCCTCGTTGAGGTCGGGATCGGAGTCCGTCCCGACGTCGCCGCCGCGTTGGCCGAACGGGGCCGTCACGTCACCGCGACCGACATCTACGATCGATCGGTTTCCGCTCCCGTCCAATTTGTGATCGACGACGTGACCGATCCCGATCCGACGGTTTATCGCGGAGCCGACGCGGTGTACGCGCTGAACTGTCCGCCGGAGTTACAGCGGCCGCTCGCCGACATCGCGGCCGCCGCCGCCGCGGACTGTCTGTTCACCACGCTGGG
>CAYQWI010000315.1:0-2981 GCA_964421165.1 uncultured Natronomonas sp. | reverse complement strand
TACCGGTGCCCTTCGGCTCCGACGGCTCGCAGCCGCTCTCGACGACCGCGGCCACGATGTCGTTATCTACTGTCTCCCGTGGTGGCAGACGGCCGGCCGCCGGATCGAGATTACCGGGCTCGATCACGAGGGCGTTACCTTCGAGCATCCGGCGCTATTTTACACTCGGATCCCCGGTCTGCTCGCTCGCCATCGTCCCGATGTCGTCGTGGCTTCGGCGTCGCCCCCCGGAGCTGTCCTTCCCGCGTGGCTCGGTGCCCGACTCGCTCGGGTCCCGCTTATCTGCGATTGGTACGGCGACGAGCCGGAGATCCCCGACTCCCGCTGGACGACTCGTGCGGCGAGGCTGCCGACCCGGATCGTCGCCCCGTCGGAGCTTCAGCGGACACGGATCCGCGAACTCGGCGCGACCGCCGAAAACACGGCTGTCGTTCCGCAGAGTGTCGACTTTTCACAGATCACCTCGACCCCGCCCGGAGAACACCGGGATATCGCGTACGCCTGTCGACTCGACGACGACTCGAACCTCGAAAGCTTGCTGTTGGCGCTTGCGGAACTCCGCGACCGCGAGGATTGGACCGCGACGATCATCGGTGACGGCCCCGAACGGGCCGCCTACGAGACGCAGGCGAGAGATCTTCGGATCGACGACCGGGTAGAGTTTCTCGGCTCGGTGTCACGGGACGAGCGGGTCGCCGTCTACCGAAGCGCACACACGTTCGTCCAGACCGCCCGCAGATCGACGTTCGCCGAGGAACTCCTGTGGGCGCTAGCCTGTGGCTGTGTCGGTGTCGTCGAAATTCAAGGTGAATCGAGCGCGCACGAACTGGTCGAACGCCGCGAACGAGGGATTCGCGTAACCGATATGGAAGCCCTCGACGACGCGATCGAAAATTCGTGGTCGTTCGGGTTTCGGGACATCGACAAGGCATTTCAGTCGTACGATCACGCCGCGATCACGGGACGATACGTCGAATTGCTCCGCGAGTGCGGTGTCGAGGCGCGGTGAGAGGGCGTCCTCGGTCTCGGCCAGCGGCTATCACCCCTCGCCCTCGGACTGGCCGGGTTCGCCGACCGCCTCGACCGGGAGGTTACTGTATATCTCGGATTCGAGATCCTCTACGTCGTCGAATCGGTCCTCGGGCAACCGCGATATCACCGCTCGTAACTCCTCCTCGCCGTCGGCGTACAGCAGCTTGGTGTCGGTAACTGCCTCCCGAGCCTCTTCCTGTGTGATCGGATAGTCGAGCGAATCGAGCACCTCACGAAGGTGGCTCAGTTTCACCTCTTTTGTCATAGATTAACACTACGCGAGAAACGGGTATAATCCTATGGGCGCTGGATCGACACGAAATAACTGCGCGGTACGCGGTCCTCCCCGTTGCGGGACGCGAATCGGATAGCTCCTACTCCGATACTGGTCGCTTCCCTTCGCCGTTGGCTACGGGATCACCGAGATGACCGCCAGCACGATGAATATGATGACGAACCACTTCGCGATCGTCATGCTGATGCCCGCGACGCCGCCCGTCTGCAGTACCATCCGCGTCACGACTGCGACGGAGAGTGGAGTCGTGCTATCGGTGGAGAACTCCTACCCAGCGGCGGACCGAGCGCTCGCCGAACTCATCGTCGTGCCGACGTTCCGTTCGGCAGTCCGGTCCGTGTCGGTGCCGTCCGGTAGAGACATAGCGCTACTACGCAGCGAGCACGGATTGGTGTACAAGTTCACTGGTCAACGCCGACCCAACGCGGACGCTGACCGATACTGGACTACAACGGTGGTATCGGCCCTGTAGCGACCGATCGGCCGCGCTCGATCTTTTCTCTCGGGGGCTCTCTCGAAAACGGGTCTTCGACGCGGCTTATAAATCGCTTTTAAGCCGGACCTCGTCGTCAGTTATCGTATCGATTCGGTCCTCCTGTAAGGCGAAATCGTCCTGATCTACTTTGCTCCACCCGAGCTTGGATCGGATCGATTCCGTGATCCCGGGATCCGGATCCACGTACGCCGTTCCGGCTTCCACTCCGGTGATCATACCTACCTTCTCTCCGGCGGAGTTGACTACTGGTTTCCCTGTGTCATCCTCTGTGATGTTGGTTTGTGCCATCGCGTATAGCGGTACGACGTCATGGCGGCTTTGTTATAGAGGGATATCCGATATCTGGAAGCAATATCGTCGAATTACTCTCAAAAGCGGAACGTAAGCTGCACACTCTCCACGGAAAGCAGGGTCTATCGTGCTGCGGTGGAACGCAACCGAATCGAGATCTCCTCGATCGGCGGATTTCCATCGCGGTACCGTACAGCCTCACTTCCGAACCAGCATACACTGATAATCGCTATATCAATCTTCAACGCGGAAAACAAATCCTTCGATCCGTCGCCGAATCCCTCCCTCGCCTTTTCGGTACGTGTCGATCCCGTGTTTCGCGATCACACGAATTATGACGATCTGCACTAATACCAGGGTATGTCACGAGCAGACGAACGACAGCTTATCGCCGAGACAGTCACCGAGTTCGTCGAACGCGAGGTGCGTCCGGCGGCGGCCGAGGCCGACGAGACGCAGACGTTTCCCGAGGACGTCTGGGACGGGCTCGCCGAACTGGACCTGACGGGACTCACTATCCCCGAGGAGTACGGGGGATTCGACGCCGACCAACTGACCTACAGCGTCGTCAACGAGGAACTGGCTCGCGGCGACCTGTCGGTTGCGACCGCGCTCTCGGTTCACTGCCTTGCGACAGCCTGTATCGACACGTTCGGTACGGAGGCGCACAAAGAGGAGTGGCTCCCCGATATGGCGACCGGCCGGCCCGTGGGTGCCTTTGCGCTCTCGGAGCCGGAGGCGGGTTCGAACCCGGCGGAGATGACGACACAGGCCCGAAAGGAGGGCGACGAGTACGTCCTCGACGGCACGAAACAGTGGATCACGAACGGCGACCGATCGGGCGTTATCATTCTCTTCGCGAAGACC
>CAYQWI010000314.1:0-2989 GCA_964421165.1 uncultured Natronomonas sp. | reverse complement strand
GAGCCGTCTGAGCGGGTACTCTTCGGACATCCGCGAGGCGAGTTCTTCCCACTCCTCGTCGGATCGACTGCTCGTCAGCAGCTCGGTTTCGGTCATTCCCGGACAGACGGCGTTGACCCGAACGCCGTCGGGTCCGGCCTCGGCGGCGACCGCGCGGGTGAAGTTGACGACGGCACCCTTCGAAAGCGAGTATCCGGACAGCTGCGGCGATCCGATGATACCCGCGAGCGAAGCCGTGTTGACGATCGATCCCGAGCCCTGGTCTTTGAGATGCGGCAGCGCCGCAGCGGTGCCGTTCCAGACGCCCCTGACGTTGACGTCGAGTACCCGATCGAGGTCGGCGTGATCGAGTTGTTCCATCGGCATCGGATCGTGCATGACCCCCGCGTTGTTCAACAGGATATCCAGCCCATACTCCTCGGTCGTCGTCTCGATCGCGTCTTCGAACGCCTCGAAGTCGCGCACGTCGAGTTCGTGCGCTACCGCGTCGTCACCGATCCGATCCGCGGTTTCTTTCGCCCCGTCGTAGTCGATATCCGCGGCGATAACGGTCGCGCCTTCCTCGGCGAACCGTTCGGCCGCGGCCCGGCCGAGCCCGGAACCGCCACCGGTGATAAACGCCGTCGTGTCAGCGAGTCGCATAGCGATCGATTGGATAGCGGACGTATAAAGTCCGCCGAAGTTGTTCCACACCAACGAAGACCGTATCTCGGAGGGCCGATTAAGCGACATCAATGAGTACCCAGCGGCTGGAGCTTTCGGTTCCCGAGATGGACTGCTCGTCCTGCGCGGGGAAGGTTCGTTCGGCGCTGACCGACGTCGACGGAGTCAAACGGATCGAGACCCGCCCGACGGCCGGCGTCGCCGCCGTCGAGTTCGATCCGAAAGCGATCGGAACCGACGGGATTATCGCGCACGTCGAGGCTGCCGGTTACGAAGTAACGGGAACGGAGGGAGAGATCTCGGAGACGGCGGTCTGGACGGGCATGCGAGCCTACGCGACGTACGTCGGCGCAGTCGTAATGAGCCTCGGGTTTCTCGCGCTGTGGGGGCCCATCGGCGATCCGGTGTTGGTCGACGCGGTGCGTCCGACGACACGCAGCGATCTCCTCTTCGTTCTCTCCGGGATCGTCGCAGGGGGGGGCGATCGTACGGGCGGGGCTTCGATCCGCAAGGCTCAGAGAACTGGACATCGATCTCCTCATGGGAACGGCGATCGTCGCCGCGATCCTCGTCGGACACTACGTGGAGGCAGCGACGCTCGCGGTGCTTTTCAGCCTCGCTACGCTGCTCGAAGCGCACGCGATGGATCGAACCCGTGAGTCGATCCGCGAACTGCTCGCGCTGTCGCCCGAGACGGCGACGGTGAAACGCCCCGACGGCGAGGAGACGGTTCCGGCTGAAGCCGTCGACGTCGGCGACGTCGTCGTCGTTCGCCCCGGCGAACGGATCCCCGTCGACGGTGACGTGGTCGGCGGAGAGTCGGCGGTCGACGAGTCGCCGATCACGGGCGAATCGATCCCCGTCGACAAGCGAACCGGAGACGAAGTGTACGCCGGGACCGTCCTTGAGGGGGGCTATCTCGAGATAGAGGCGACCGCGGCCGGCGACGAGACGACGCTGTCCCGCGTCGTCGAACTCGTCGAGCACGCCGAATCGCGACGGACAGACGCCGAGCGGTTCGTCGATCGGTTCGCGGGCTATTACACCCCGATCGTCGTCGCTCTCGCGATCGCGACGGCGCTCGTCCCGCCGATCGCGCTCGGCGGCGCGTGGGGAACCTGGTTCGTTCGCGGGCTCACGCTCCTGGTCATCGCCTGTCCGTGTGCGTTCGTCATCTCGACGCCCGTGACCGTTGTCTCGGGACTGACCAGCGCGGCCAGGAACGGCGTTCTGGTGAAAGGCGGCGACCACCTCGAACGGATGGGCGAGGTCGACACCGTCGCCTTCGATAAGACGGGGACGTTGACTACCGGAAACCTCGCGGTGACCGATGTCATTCCGGCGGCCGGGCGCGACGGGGAACGCGTTCTCGCTATCGCCGCCGCGATCGAGCGATACAGCGAGCACCCGATCAGCAACGCGATCGTCGAACACGCCGAATCGAGCGGCATCGAAGTGCCCGAGGCGACCGACTTCGAAAATCTCACCGGACGGGGCGTCCGCGCCGATCTCGAGGAGACGTACTACGTCGGGAAACCGGCACTGTTCGCGGAACTCGGTCACGATCTCGGGCACGCTCACCTCCGTACCGACGGCGGTACGGCGTCCGTCTCCGACGTGACCTGCGAGCGCTCCGGGTGCGTCGACCTCCGGGCGGGGACGATCGCCGATCTGCAGTCGACGGGAAAGACGGTCGTGTTGCTCGGCACCGAAACGGAGCTGTACGGTGTCATCGCCGTCTCCGATACGATCCGCCCCGAAGCGAACGCCGTCGTCGAGGCGCTCGACGAGGCCGGCGTCCGAACGGTGATGCTCACCGGCGACAACGAACGGACGGGGCGTGCGGTCGGCGAGGCGGTCGGTATCGAGACGGTTCGGGCGGATCTCTTACCCGAAGAGAAACTCGACGCTATCGAGGAACTACTCGAAGAGGGAACCGTCGCGATGGTTGGCGACGGCGTCAACGACGCGCCCGCGATGGCCCGCGCGGACGTCGGGATCGCGATGGGGGCCGCCGGAACCGATGCCGCCCTCGAGACCGCGGACATCGCGCTCATGGCCGACGATCTCGGCGGCGTTCCGTACTGCCTCCGCGTCGCGCGATCCGCGAACGGGATCATCAGACAGAACATCGCCGCCAGCCTCGGCGTGAAAGCGATCCTCGCGATCGGGGTTCCGTTCGGCTACGTCACCGTCATAATCGCCGTACTGGTCGGTGACATGGGAATGAGCCTCGGCGTGACCGGCAACGCGTTCCGACTCGGGCGACTCGAACCGGAGACGTTCGAGGAGTGAGCGATCCGATCCTGGGACATTCGAGGAGTGA
>CAYQWI010000313.1:0-3000 GCA_964421165.1 uncultured Natronomonas sp. | reverse complement strand
CACGGCGGGGAAATCTTGTTGTACGCACGGCGGAGCGAGTCTTTTGCGACCTCGGCGTCCTCCGGGTGACACCAGATGGTAAAGAGCTGCTCGCCCTCTTCGATTCTGGCTGCCGTCCCGACGATCTTGCCGAACGACTGTCGCATTCCGTCGGAAACACGGTCGGCACCCGCGCCGGTCGCCTGTTTGTTCTCCCGAATGACCTGGTGTGGGAACTTCCGGAGAATCATCTTGTAGTCGCCACCCTCGCCGAGCTCCTTGAGCATTCGGCGGTTCGCCGAAAGGCGGGAGGCTTCGAGCGAACCGTGGCGGATCTGGACGGCCTCATCGAGGATGAGGCTGATCTGGACCTCGTAATCGTCGGGCTCGGCGTCGAAGTTCCCCATCTTGTACTGGGCGACCTTCGAGCCGGGGATGCCCGTGATGTACTCGCGTCGGGTGTACGAGGGCTTGTCGATGTCCCGGTACATCGATGCCGGCTTGTCACTCATAGTACGTTGTTTGAGGGTCAGTTCGCTGATAAAGGCTTCGAAGCGAGGCGTTCGTGTCACTCCGTATCGGGGGCGAGCGAGGCGTTTACACCGCGAGCGGGTGCGATCGGCGAAGCCGGTGATACGGATACGAATCGATACGCCCTCAACGAGACCGACCGACTACTGAAACGACGGAGAGAGGTTCTCGGACGGGACCGCATCGTCCGTCGCCTCCGGGGTGAGCACGTTGATCGGCAGCTCGCCGTTCAGGACGTTGACGATGCTCTCGCACATGAGCGAGCCGATCCGATTCACGCTGTCTTCGGTGAGACCGGAGATGTGTGGCGTCATGAGGTGATCCTCCTGTTCGAGGAGCGGCTTTCCGAGCACGTCCGGTTCGTCTTCGAAAACGTCGATCGCCGCGCCGCCGATCCACTCGTTCCGCAACGCGTCGGCCCCTTCGAGCGCTCCGGACGGGACGCGATCACCGCCGGTGACGTCGAGAACCGTTACCTCGATCTGGGGGTGATCGACGAGCGGGTCGAGACCGAGCCCGTATCCGTTTTCGCTCGTGTCCAGGGCTTTCTCGACGCACACGTGAAACGAGTTGTGAGACATTCTCAAGTCAGATCTACCGAGAAAAGAGTATATAAGCACTGTCGCTTAGCTACTGTCTCGATCGGACTCGCGGGCGAGTGCTCCGAGTAATAGACGCTGACTGATTCAGAGTTCGGAAGTGAAGCCAAGGGCCCGAGTTAAGGTAGCGTTATATATAGTACGAGGGATGTGACGAGGAGAATTTCGGAGGATAACCGCACCTCAAGCCCTGATACGGCCAATCCGAGCGTGCGGAACTACTGATACGGGACGGCGGTTGACGGTGGAGGCTAACACGACGAGAGAACAAAAGGACCTCAGGTCCATAGTACTCCTCGACGGATGAACATCGACGAAAAGACCATCCGAAATCAGTGTACTGATCCCGTGTTCGAGCGAGGGCAGAAGTACCGCAACGAGGGACGCATCCAGCGAATCGAACGGTTCCACGACGTCGTCACCGCCATCGTGCAGGGATCGTCTCAATACGACGTGACCGTCGAACAGGGAGAAAAGACGATCGACGCCCGGTGTACGTGTCCCTACGACGGCGCCGGCGAGTGTAAACACGTCGTCGCGTTGTTACTGGACGTCGCCGCCGACACGCCCCGAGACGAGAGCGAACGTGTTGAGCCAGTACTGCAAAACGTCTCGGCCGACGATCTCCGGGCATTCCTACGCGACGTACTCGCCGAACGTCCGGATCTCCGTGACCGGTTCCTCGCGCGCTTTGGTGACACCGGCAAATCTGTCGAAGCGTATCGCGCCGAAATCGAGCAACTGTTTGACCGGCACACACAGGACTATCCGGTCGTCACCGACGCCATCGACTTCTCGCATTTCTTCGAATTGGCTGAGCAGTACCACGAGCGCGGGCGCTACCTAGGAGCCGCGACCGTCTATCGAGCGCTGTTCGAGGGAATCGACGATAACGAAGTCCGCATTGACGCCGCGTACGATCACTACGCTAAAGCCTTGCAGTCCGCCCTCGACGGATACGTCGAGTGTGTGCTCACGGCCGATCCTGACCAAGGCGAGTTCGAAAAGTACATCGGTGTGCTAGAAGACCAAGCGACATCGGAGCATCCAGCTAACACCGAGCAATTCTACCGTGCGATCGATGACCTCGAAGAGCGACGATGACGGCCGAGTCCCCCGCCCGGGAAACGATTCGGTCACTCTGTACCGAACGATCCCTGGAGCAAGGGACCGACCACTGGAATCAAAATCGGATTCGAGAGTTGACCACCGACTTCCGGCGAGTCCCGTCTCCTCGCTCGTTTCACTCGCTTCGATCAGCGAATTCGCCGTACATCGCAAACGCAAGCGTTTGCTCAGTCCCGACAATTTATGCGCCCACCTGCAAACGAAACCTCTATGGGCGGTATCGAGCTACGGAACGGAACACTCGTCGTCGAACGTGAACCGAATCGGCTCGACGAGCTGGCGATTGGGTTCTCCCAGATTCTGAGTCACTTTGACATCAAGCACGTCTACATCGCAGGGTATGTTTCCATACTCGCTGGTCGGGCGCGCTCTACCGAAGACATCGACGTCCTCATCGAACAGATCGACGAGGAGACTGCAGACGAACTCGCCACGACGCTGGACGAAGAGGGATTTTGGGGACCGGCAATGCCACTCACGTCGATGTACGAGATGCTCAATAACGGGGATAACATTTGGGTCGCGCCAACGGATCAGGTCACACCGCACCTCGAAGTCAAGTTCGCGCGCGACGAGTTCGATCGCGCGTCCCTCGAAAACGATATCACGGCCCGAATCGGTGGCAAGACGATTCCGATCGGTCCGTTAGAACTCCAGATCGCGTACAAACTCTACCTCGGTGCCCAAAAGGACGTCGAGGATGCAGTCCACCTCTACACGCTCTTCGAGGAAAGTCTTAGTGTGCCCCGTCTCGAAGAGTGGG
>CAYQWI010000312.1:0-3008 GCA_964421165.1 uncultured Natronomonas sp. | reverse complement strand
GCTCGATTCGATGGAATAGTACACGCTATGTCCCCCGGCGAACTTTCGTTTGTACTTCGTTAGGCGCCTACTGTTCGCCGTGTACATGTCGTACGTCGCAACCGAGTCGAGCTCCGGGTCCGAGAGAATGTCCTCGATGATCTTCCAGTGAATGAGGCTGTTCGGACTCACCGATCTCCGCGTCTGTGTCCCTCCCTTCCAGGAGTACGCTGTCCCGTTCGAGTAGAGGATTATCTGCCCGCCCAGGAACTCCCCGTCGTCGGTCTCGGCGGCGTATACCCGCGCCCGGTCTCCCAATTCCTCCAACAGATCCCGGACGAACCTCCAGGACAACGGCATCTGGTAGCCCTGTGCGGCGTAGCGCTGTTCGACCGCCTCGTACGTCCGCTTGGCTGCCTCCATACCCCCCGTCCGGATCGATATATCGACCTCGTCTCGCTTGCGGATACTTCTCCGGAGATCCCCGGAAAACGATCCCAGCAGTTGCTCGCGATCCGTCCCCTCCAGATCGAGTTTGTAGGTAAACGCCGGGGTAACGTCGAAGCCGTCCCACTGAAACGGTCGTGGATCGGTGTACTGAGGGGAACACGCGAGTCGCAGCAGTGTGCGGCTGTCGTCGACCGCCAGCTCCTCCAGCACTGCCTCGACGAACCGACGATTCGTTATCTCCTGTTTGTGACGTTTCGGACTCGGGGGCATGACTACAGGCCCGAGTCGCCCGATTCCCAGCCCGAGCGGCGGGGCTGTCAGGAGACGCCCGCCGAACTTTCGGCTTTCGTGGACGGGAAACAGCCCGGTCGGTTCCTGGCCCTTGAACCCCGCCAGAAGATGAAATTCGTCGTCGGTGTGCTCGGTAATAACACGGAGTGCTTCCGGTCTGTGAAACGGTTCAATCCCCGTCTCCGGCAGCATCCGACCCCACTCCTCTATGTCGACTCGCTCTATCCGCATTCGTGTCTACTTGTCGAAATCGAGGTATCGTTATGTGCGCTCTACTGGATGGAGTCTGCCGTCCGGGGACCAGTATATCTCCCATACCGATTCTGTTGAGCCCGATATACGTCTCATAACTTTGCGTGTCCGACTCCGCCTCTCTGTTGAATCGCATATGTTGGGACGCATCTGTGTCGTCGGGATGGGTCACGTTGGACTCGCTTTTGTGCCTCCGTCCGACGAAGCAGGTCCCGACATCGTCGACCGCGATATCGACGATAGGGGGATCCGCCGACCCGAGGCGGGAACCGACCCGATCGACGAAGTCGACGATCTGTTGAGAGTCGAGTTCGATACGGACCCGACGGCACTCGGACGAGATCGACCCCGGACGAGCGATCTCTCCATCCATGAGGGATCGTAGCGATGTACGAAGACCACAGTATCGGCGTCGTCGTCCCGGCGTACAACGAGGCGGGGTTGATCGGCGATGTCATCCGGGACATGCCGGAGTTCGTCGACCGGATCTACTTCGTCGACGATGCCTCACAGGACGACACCTGGGACGAGGCGCTTTCGGCAGCACGGGAACGCCCCGATCGACCGGAGGGCTTCGGGACCCGAAGGCGAGGCGCAGCCGTGTCCGACGGGGGAACCTGGCGCTCCGAAGGCCGTGTAGACGGTCTTCGAGGGCGTGGCCGGTTACACGAACGGGTGGGCAAACTCGTCCCGATCAGACACCACGAGAACATGGGCGCAGGGGGCGCGATCAAGACGGGGTATCTCACCGCTCGCAGTGACGATATCGACATCACCGTCACGATGGACGGGGACGGACAGATGGATCCGGCACAGATGTCGAAGCTGCTCGATCCGATCGTCTCCGGTGACGCGGACTACACGAAAGGCAACCGGCTGCTGTATCAGGAGTATCGCAAGGAGATGCCGCCGTTCAGGTTCTTCGGAAACTCGATTCTCACCTTCCTGACCAAGGTTGCGAGCGGCTACTGGAAGACGATGGATCCACAGAACGGCTACACGGCAATCTCGAAGTACGCCCTTTCCAACATCGGGGTGGAGGCGATGTACGAGTACTACGGGTACTGCAACAACGTGCTCGTCCGTCTGAACGCGAAGGGAATGCGCGTCGCCGACGTTGCCATGCCCGCGAAGTACGGCGACGAGGAATCGAGTATCAACTACGTCAGGTACATCCGGAAGGTGTCCGGGATGTTGCTCGGGAGCTTCCTGTGGCGGTTGAAGGTCAAGTACCTGGTTCTCGACTTTCACCCGCTTGCGCTGTTTTACATCTTCGGAGCCTTCACCGCCGCTGTCGGCGTCTTCGGCAAGTCGTGGGCATTCTACGGGAATCTCGCCACCGGTGAGGAGCTGTTCGTTCGCCTGTCGTTGAGTCTGCTGTTGTTCGCCGTCGGGAGCATGTGCGTCATGTTCGCGATGCTGTTCGATATGCAGGTGAACGAAGACAGAGAGATCCAGATCCATGACTGACGGCAAACAGCTCTGTTTGACCCTCGACCTGGAGAACGACTGGTATTTCGAGGAGCCGGGATACGACCACCTGACACTCGCGCATCTCGACGAGTTCATCCGCCTCATCCGACGAATCGACGTCCCGCTGAGCGTTTTCGTCGTCGGGAAGACGCTCGAACGGTATCCGGAGGCGATCGATCGACTCGCGACCGAACTCGACTGTGAGTTTCATCTCCACTCCTACAGACACGAGACCGACGACTCCCACGACTTTCGGACGGAGCTCCGCCTCGGCAAGGAGGCGTTTGCGGACCACTTCGGGCGTGATCCGGTCGGCTATCGGGCACCCTACGGGGATATCGACCCCGCACACTTCCCCGTACTGGCCGAGGAAGGCTTCGTGTTCGATTCGAGTGTCTTTCCCTCCTACCGTCCCGGCGTCTACAACAACCTCACGGTTTCCGTCGAGCCGTACGTTCCGGAGGGACTCTCCGGGCCGCTCGAAATCCCGATCGGCGTGTTCCGTGGTCTCCGGATCCCCATCTCACAGAACTACCTGAAACTGTTCGGCACGCCGCTCGTTC
>CAYQWI010000311.1:0-3010 GCA_964421165.1 uncultured Natronomonas sp. | reverse complement strand
GCAGTTCCGCGAGTGGTGTATCGAACACACCGAATCGCAGATCGGCGCGATGAAAGAGACGATGTTGACGCTCGGGTTCTCACAGGATTGGGACCACGAGTTCCGCACGATGGACGACGACTACTGGGGGCAGACCCAGCGCTCGTTCGTCGAGATGGCCGACTCGGGCTACGTGTATCAGGACGAACACCCCGTCAACTGGTGTCCGCGGTGTGAGACCGCCATCGCCGACGCGGAGGTCGAAAACGAGGACCGCGATGGGACGCTTTATTACGTCACGTTCGAGGGGGTCGGCAACGACGATATCGAGATCGCGACCACCCGCCCCGAACTGCTCTCCGCCTGCGTGTCGATGGCCGTCGATCCCGACGACGATCGCTACGAGGACCGGATCGGCGACACCTTCGAGGTCCCGCTGTTCGGCCAGGAGATCGAGTTGATCGCCGACGACGACGTCGACGGCGACTTCGGGACCGGCGCGGTGATGATCTGTACGTTCGGGGACAAACAGGACGTCGACTGGTGGGCCGAACACGATCTCGACCTCCGGGCGGTCATCACCGAAGACGGCCGACTCAACGAGTTGGCCGGCGAGTTCGAGGGGCTTTCGATCGACGAGGCCAAAACCGAAATCGCCGAGGCGCTCGACGACGCCGGGTATCTCAACGACCACGAACACACCGAACAGTCGGTCGGCTGCTGTTGGCGCTGTGACACGCCGATCGAGATCCTCTCGAAGGAGCAGTGGTTCGTCGAGGTGAACCAAGACGAGATTCTGGAGGCCGCCCGGGAGATCGAGTGGTTCCCCGAGCACATGTACACCCGCCTCGAGGAGTGGACCGAGGGGATGGAGTGGGACTGGGTGATCTCCCGGCAGCGCGTCTTTGCCACACCGATCCCCGCGTGGGAGTGCGCCGACTGCGGCCACGTCGAGATCGCGGGCGCCGACGAGGTCCCGATCGATCCGACCGCCGAGGGACCCGCTGTTGGCGACTGCCCCGAGTGTGGCGGCGACGAGTGGTTCGGCGAGACCGACGTGATGGACACGTGGATGGACTCGTCCATTTCGCCGATGTACGTCGCCGGCTGGCCCGAGGAGTCCTTCGAGCCCGTCCAGCTCCGCGAACAGGGCCACGACATCATCCGGACGTGGGCCTTTTATACGATCCTCCGGACGGTCGCCGTCACCGACGAGATCCCGTGGGAGCAGGCGCTCATTAACGGGATGGTCTTCGGCGACGACGGCAACAAGATGTCGAAATCCCGCGGCAACTTCGTCCAGCCCGAGGAGGTCGTCGAGGAGCACTCGGCGGACGCCTTCCGACAGGCGATGGCGCTCGGCGGCCAGCCCGGAACCGACATCCAGTTCCAGTGGAAGGAGGTCACCTCCGCGACCCGATTCCAGACGAAGCTGTGGAACATCACGCGCTTTACGTCCGAGCACGTCGACGATTCGACGCCCGGAATCGAGGACCCGGCCTACCGGGATGCCGACGCGTGGATCCTCTCAGAGTGCGCCCGCGTCGCCGACGAGGTCGCCGCGGACATGGACGAGTATCGCTTCGACAGCGCACTCAGAACCGTTCGGGACTTCGTCTGGCACGATCTGGCCGACGACTATCTCGAACTGATAAAAGGCCGCCTCTACGAGGGCCGTCCCGGCGAGCGCCGCGCGGCCCAACACGCCCTCTACACCGCGTTGAGCGCGTCGCTCCGAATGCTGTCGCCCTTCGCGCCCTTTATTACGGAAGAAGCGTGGAGCCACCTGCCGACCGAGGGAAGCGTCCACGGTTCGAGTTGGCCTTCGGTTCCGGACCTCGACGCGGACGCCGCTTCCAGAGGCGCGCTGGTCGCCGAGATCGCCGCAACCGTCCGCGGCTGGAAATCCGACGAAGGGAAACCACTCAACGCGGAACTCGATCGCATCGAAGTGTACCTCGACGAGGAGCGCCCGCTCGACACCTACGATCTCGCCGATACGGTCAACGCACCGGTGTACATCGATGAGGGCGAACCGAACGTCGAGTTAGTCCCGGTCGGCGTCGACATCGAGCACAGCGAACTCGGCCCGGTTTTCCGCGATCGAGCCGGCGCGGTCGTCGGGAGACTCGAAGCGGCCGATCCGGCCGAACTGCAGGCCGAACTCACGACCGCCGGGCACGTCGAGTTCGAGATCGACGGCGAAACGGTCACCGTCGAGCCCGATATGTTCGACATCGTCGAAGAGCAGCGAGCCGAGGGTGGCGAGGAAGTCGTCGTTCTCGAAGCCGGCGAGGCGACCGTTCTGGTCTTCGAATAGCTATCGGGTGTCGAGGTCGCTCTTTTCGGCGAGTGCTTAAATAGCCGATCGGAAGGAGGTCGATCGTTTAAATAGCCGATCGGACGGAAGCCGGTCGTTTATCCACCGCACGCGATCGCCTCCTCTCATCGACGCGCATACAGGATCACCGCGAAGCAGACGAGAAGACAGCCGACGAAGCCGACGTAGCCGGTCGTGTACGTTGCGTATTCGCCCATCGTTCCGATGTACGTCGGCCCGAGACTCCCGACCCCGAAATACACCGTTCCGATCGCGCCGTAGTCGCCGCCTCGGCTCTCTTCGGGAAAGATCGACATCATGTACGCGGTCATGACCGGCCAGAATCCGAGCAGGCCGACCGCGAACAGTCCCACGCCGACGAACACCCCGACGACGGAGCTCGTCGCGATGAGGGCGACGAGACCGACGCCCGCAAAGATGATCGTCGAAAGGATCGTCGGAAGCGTCCCGAATCGGTCGCCGACCCATCCCGAGAGGGGCGTCGCGAACACGCCGACGAAAAACAGCGTCCCGAAGGCGATCCCCGCCAGCTGGCTCGACAGTCCCCGCTCGGCTTCCAGAAAGATCGGGAGAAAGCTCACCGATCCGTTCCAGACGAACGAGACCAGCGACGCGGCGACGAGCACGAGCCGGACCTCGGGATCGAACACGGTACGAGCGACGGTGGCGCGAAACCCGAGCTCGACCCGT
>CAYQWI010000310.1:0-3012 GCA_964421165.1 uncultured Natronomonas sp. | reverse complement strand
ATCCTCCTGCCGGTAATCGCCGGCTTGCTGGTCGCCGGCGTCGGCTGGCGGCTGGGGCTTGCATACGTCATACCGGCCTTCGCGCTCGTCATTGTCGGAATTTGGATGATCGTCCCCGGCCGGACATCTCCCCGGGCCGGTGGGGGTGACGGGTCGTGGAGACGGACCGCCGCACGTATTGGAAGGACCTTCGTGGACCGATCGCTGGTACTGCTGATAATCGCCATGTCGAGTCTTGCATTTGTCTACCAAGGACTCACAGGATTTCTCCCGACGTATCTAATTGATATAAAAGCCTTTGATCAGCGGTCCGCGTCGGTGCTTTTCGGCCTCATGTTCGTCGGGATGATACTCGGAATGATCGCGAGCGGGCCGGTGTCTCACCGAATCGGTAAACGCAACGCGATGATCGGCTTCGCAGCCGTAAGCATACCACCGGTCCTGGCCTTGCCGTACGTGGACAATTTCGCGGTGATCGTCGCCCTCGTGATGAGTGCTGGTCTGATGGGCGGGTTCTTCCCCGTCTCGATGGACTACGTGATCAGGTTCATTGCAGATGACATACAGGGAAGCGTCTTCGGCGTCGTGCGTACGCTGTTTAACGGAGTCGGTGTCCTAGGACCGCCGATCGTGGGATTACTCGCGGATATGGGATACTTCGACGTTGGTATTCTCACCCTTGGCGGTATCGGGATACTGGCGATCGCCGCAAGTCTACTCCTCCCTGAAATTTCCTAATACCCACCGCAAGGGAGCACGTATAGCTCATCGGGGGACGGATACCATCGTGAAATCCTCATCGATATAAGATCGTATAACCGAGTCGTCTCGAATATATGCTCTAGTTGATAAATTCCCCTCGTTGACGAAACTGAGCGAACAATGAAGACGACTGGCCCGTCGAACTCTTAAACGGTGAGTCACGACCAATCTCTCTTGCACTGCACCACCTTCCAACTCTCCGATGGATTCCGCTGTTTCACTCTGTTCGGTACGAGCCAACAACCCGTATGAGTGCTCCGCTCGAGATCGGTTCGAGTAACCGTCTCGTTAGGCCTGAAAAATTGATTTCAAACGGTTCGAAACACTCGAACCGTATCTCGCTTGCTTGGTTCGCGGAGCAACTGCGCACACCCGAGCGTCGAGAACACGTTCTTCCAGTCGCGGTAATACAGCGGAAACTCGTCGTTGACGTAATTCATCGACGCGTCCGAACGACCGCGCGTCGGGCTGTTACCCTCGTTTTCGGCCGTGATCAACAGATCGTCGGTAATCCGGACCACGTCTTCGAACACCCACTCGTCGTCCGGGTGGACGTGCTGGAGGATCTCGACTGAATAGACGACGTCGAACGCGCTGTCGTCCATCCCCGGAAGGATCTCTTCGATCGCCCCGGCGTGAAACGTCACCGTCTCGGCGAGCCGCGGATAGTGCTCGGACATGACGTCGAACGACTCGTCGTTGATGTCGATACCGGTCAGGTTCTCGTATCCGTTGCGTCGAAGATACGCGAGGTGTCGCCCGGAACTGCAGCCGAGTTCGAGGATCTCGGCGTCTTCGGAGACGTAGTGGTCGAACACGTCACCGAGTATTTCGCTCACTTCGTTCGGTCCGATCTGAGCGTAGTACTCGGGGGAATACTCCCCGTCGCGTTCGGCCCATCCGCGATGATTGTCGTCCGGGTCCATACCCACATTGAGTGTGGCGACGGCTATAACGTCCATGAAAACAGTGACACGGTATCCCCGGCCAGCTACCCGATACGGCTCGTCCGAAGACGCCACGCTTTTAGCCACATCGACGCCTATCCGGCGGTATGCCCCGACCACGCGAATCGTTCGACGATCTCCGGGCGTTCGAATTCAGAGAGCCCGGCGAGGTACTCGACGAGGAACTGCTCTACACCGTCTACGAAATCGCCCGTCTGCTGCAGGGACTCGATCCGGACGTCGAACTCGATCGAGAGACCGAGGACGTCCTGCTCGATTGGGCGATCCCGTGGATGCTCGATCACAGCGAATCGTTCGTCTTCGCCGAACCGGAAGCCGACGACGAACCGGGGTATTACGGCCTTCGATGAAACTGCTCGTCGCCGGAAGCGCCGAGGTCGACGCCGGCAAGACGACGTTCACGACGGGACTGATCGATCGAACCGGCGTTCGCGGGTACAAACCCCGTGCCGGGAACGGCTACTGGTACGATCAAGACGACTACCGACGAGCCATCGAAACGGGGCGATTGTACGGAAAGGACGCGAAACGGATCGCCGCCGCGAACGGGGGATCGGATCGCCCCGAGTCCATCAATCCCGTCCACCGGTTGTGGATGCCGACCCCCGGCCGCGGAAAGGGCCTTCTCGGTCGCGACGGGCGCCGGTTCCTCTTTGACCGCGTCACGCTCGATTCGGACGCCTACGCCGTCAACGGGATGGCGGATATCCCTCCGAAAGCCCGGCGTGCGTTCCCGCTCGATCGAGCTCCGCTCGTCGAATCTCTTCCAGAGCTCAACGATCTGATGGCGGAATTACACGTCCGCGCGCTCGATTCGCTGACAGCGGAGATCGACGGCCGCGAGGCTGCGATCGTCGAATCGTACGCCGACATCGCCCGGCCGCTCTCCGAGTTCGTCCCGGACGCCGTCGCCGTCGTCGAGCCTCGTCGGTGTCGAATATACGACGGCGACCGGTACGCGAAAGCCTGCGAAGTCGC
The DNA here is from genome assembly GCA_964421165.1 of uncultured Natronomonas sp. Lineage (GTDB taxonomy): Archaea > Halobacteriota > Halobacteria > Halobacteriales > Haloarculaceae > Natronomonas. The sequence goes on along the minus strand of CAYQWI010000310.1, from coordinate 304 downwards.
GAGCGGTAGCGCCCACGAGGGGCGACTCGAGGAGCGGGTCGATCACGTCATCGAGTTGTTGGAACCGAACGGTTCGGTGACGCTGCCGGCGCTTTCGAGCGAGGAACGCGCAGCCTTCGACACCGTCGCGGACGCTTACGGGGACGCCTACGACGAACTACTCGACGCGGTCTGAGACCCCTATCGCCGAGCGAACCGCTGTTGGTCGAGCACCTAAATACAGAAAACTGATCCGGGGTTACGGAAGAGCAAGGAGAAAGCCTCGCCGTTCACAGTAGTTGCCGAACCTAACTGAGATTCATTT
>CAYQWI010000309.1:0-3025 GCA_964421165.1 uncultured Natronomonas sp. | reverse complement strand
TCGAATCGACCCGATCGTCGGATCGGCGTGTGTCGCGGTCAGTCACGTCGAGTGGTCGTTCAGTCCGCAATCCCGATCTCCGTCTGATCGTCCTGTTCGCTGCCGTCCGGTTCCGCTTCGTCCGCCGGGGGTTCGAACGTCGGGAACCGATCTTCGAAGGCACCCCAGTCGGCGTTCATCTCCTCGTCAGTGAGCAGACAGCGTTCGAGGTCTTCTCGGATCGATTCGTGATCCATCTCGGTTCCGATGAGAACCAGCTGCGTGCCCCGATCGCCCCACGTGTCGTCCCACGTTTCTTCGAGTTCCGGGTACGCTTCGAACTGCTCTTCGCGTTCCTCGGGCGGCAGCGTCGCGATCCAGTTTCCGGCGGGTGCGACCCGGATCGACTGGCCGGCGACGTTCAGCATGAGCGCCATCTCCTCGCGGCCGGCGAGCCAGAAGTGCCCCTTCGCGCGGACGACGGCGTCCGGGAACGCATCGAGGAGCTCGGCGAATCGCTCGGGATGGAAGGGACGCCGCGCCTCGAAGACGAACGAGGTGACGCCGTGTTCTTCCTCCGCGGAGGCGTGTGGCTCTTCGAGTTCCCGCATCCAACCGGCTGATCGGCTCGCCGCCTCGAAATCGAACCGGCCGGTATCGACGAGTTCTTCGATATCGACCCGTCCGTGGGTCGTCCGCACGATTTCGGCGCGCGGTTGGAGCGCTTCGAGCGTCGCCTCGATCGTCTCGAGGGTGTCCTCGTCGACGAGGTCGCACTTGTTCAAAAGCAACACGTCACAGAACTCGACCTGTTCGACGAGCAGGTCGCCGAGGTGCTTTTCGGTGCCGTCGTCGTCGAGAATTTCGTCGGATTCCATCGCCTCGTGGAACTGGTGGGCGTCGACGACCGTCACCGCCGTGTCGAGATGGCAGTTCTCGAGCGGCTCGATCCCGGTTTCCTCGTAGAACTCCGTGGGGTCGAGATCCGACTGATCGAAGCCGAGCGTGAGCGTTTGCGCGACCGGGAGCGGTTCGGCGACGCCGGTCGATTCGATGACGATCGCGTCGAACTCCCGTTCCCGGGTGAGCCCGCCGATCGCATCGAGGAGATCACCGCGGAGTTCACAGCAGATACAGCCGTTCGAGAGCTCGACCAACTCCTCGTCTTCCGCCGAGATGTCCGACGATTCGGCGACGAGGTTCGCGTCGACGTTCACTTCGCCCATATCGTTGACGAGAGCGGCGATATCGTAGTCGCCGCTCTCGCGAAGGACGTGATTGAGCGTGGTCGTCTTTCCGGCACCCAACGTCCCGGACAGAACCGTCACTGGGATCGTCTGTTCGTCCATGTGTTACTAAACTACCCCGTACAATAATATATCTTATTATCTAAATAGAACTTTTTATTAATACTGCGGGCGTCGATCGAGCCAACGAGACGCCAACCGCATGATTCGATCGAAACACACGGACGGGTTCGAGTGGGTGATCGTCGGTGCCGGAGTCCACGGCGCGTACCTCGCTCGCGAGCTGGTCGGATTGGATGTCGATCGCGACGACATCGCAGTGGTTGATCGTCGAGGAGAGTTCCTCGGCGCGTTCGAAGAGAAGGCTCGCGCCTGTGGGATGGACTCACTTCGGTCGACGTTCGTCCAGCACGTCGGTCCCGATCCGTTCGGACTCGAGGCGTTCGCCGAGGGGAACGGCCGTGACGACGAGCTGTGCCCGACCCGGAACCATCCGCCTCGGCCGTCGTTGGACCTCTTTCTCGACCACACGGAGCGTGTGATCGATCGGTTCGGTCTCGAGGAACTGCTCGCCGAACGGACCGTCACGGGGATCGACCGGAAACGCGGCGAGATCGTCGTCCGGACCGACCGCGGAGACCTTCTCGCACGCAACGCCGTCCTCGCGGTCGGTCCGGGCGACCGCTACCGTCGCCCGGACTGGGCGTCGAACGTTTCAGGCGTCAAACACGTCTGGGACAGCGACGGGCGGCCGGAGGATCGGATCGACCGGGGGGACCGCGTCTGGATCGTCGGAGGCGGCGTCACGGCCGGTCAGTTCGCCACCTCGATCGGCGACATCGCGGGGGAAGTAACCCTCTGTGTCCGTGGGTCGATCCGGGAGGCGACGGCGGAGGCGGATCCGCGCTGGATAAACTGGGGCCACATCGAGCGGGAGTTGCACTCGTTGCCGCCGGGGTCGAAGGCGCGATACGACCGGGTCCGGGACGTCCGAAACGAGGGGACGATGCCGAGCTATCTCGCTCGGGAGATCCGCGGGACGGAAAGCGTCGAGATTCGGCGCGGTGAGGTACGCAGAGCGAGCGCGACCGACGGGACGGTTTCGGTGCTGTTGGACGGCGGAGCCGTCGAATCGGTCGACAGAGTCGTCCTCGCGACGGGATTTCAGCCGGCGTACGACCGGCCGCTCGTCGGAGCTATCGCGAACTCGATGGGACTCGAACGAGGCTACCGAGGGATGCCGGTGTTGGACGACGCGACGATGGCGTGGCGACGGCGGGACGGAACGCCGTCGAGGCTGTTCGTCACCGGACGGCTCGCGGAGTGCACCGCGGGCCCGCTGGCCGGGAACATACACGGCGCGCGGCGGGCCGCCGAACGGATCGTCGGCGAGAGCGCGGCTCGAACCGCTCAGCGTGTCTGAGCCGAAGCCGAAACGATAACTGTGCGTCGGCCGTACGCCGCGTATGCGAACCAGCCTGGCCGTTCCCGAAGCGGATCTCGAACGGTTCGACGCGACCTGGCGGGCGGAGGGACTCGATTCCCGTTCGCGAGCGATTCGAGAAGCGATGGCGGAGTACGTCGAACGCCACCAGATCCTCGAAGCGAAGGAGGGGACGGTGGTCGGAGCGCTCGTGTTCGATTACGAGCACGAGGCGGTGATCGAGCGCCTCCACGACGCTCAACACGACTATCAGGACGTCATCGTCGCGACGAGTCACGCCCACCACGGCGAGTGGTGTCTCGAGACGCTGTTCGTCGACGGCGAGGCCGACCGGATCCGCGGGCTCGTCTACGAG
>CAYQWI010000308.1:0-3039 GCA_964421165.1 uncultured Natronomonas sp. | reverse complement strand
ATTTCGACGGCGTCCGCCGCGTCCGCTCGATGATACTGTAACGAACGTCCCGGAAGGCTGTTACTACGGCTCGATCCCGACGGCGTCGGCTAACAGCTCGTGGGATCGAAGCATCGCCTCGTGATCCGGAACGATGTTCTGAATCATCACTTCGTCGACGCCGACACGCTCCGAGAGCTGTTCGAGCAGCCCGGCCATCGTCGACGGGCTCCCGGAGATCGACCGCGGCCACTCCTCCTCGCCGAGCGCTTGGGGCGTCGGATCGGGGACGCCCCCGAGTTCGTCGATCGCCTCCTCGACGGAGGGGGTCGTGCCGATAGTTCCGCGCTTCATCCGCTGGTAGTGCGCCTCAGCGGAGGATCGGAGCCGGGCGGCCGCCTCGTCGGTTTCGGCGCAGACGGCGTTGACCGCGACCATACCCGTCGGCTCGTCGGGGCCCGCGCCGATCGGTGACGGTTCGAAGTGCTCTCGGTAGGTCTCGAAGGCGTCCGTCGCGAACATCGGGCGGATGAACGCCGCAAAGCAGTACCGCAAGCCGAGTTTGCCGGCGATCTTCGCACTCGACGGGCTGGAGCCGAGCGCCCACGGTTCGGGAACGCCGTCCGGCGAGCGGGCGATCCGCAGATCGCTGTAGGGGTGTTCGTCGGGATAGCTGTCGTAGAGGTGGTTCAACACGGCCTCGAGCTTTTCGGCGTGATCCTCGTCTGGCGTCATGCTGTGTCGTTCGGTTTCCAGCGCCCGATCGGCGGCGGGACTGCCGTTGGCTCGCCCGAGTCCGGCGTCGATGCGGCCGGGAGCGAGCGCGTCCAACACGCCGAACGTCTCGGCGACTTTGAACGGGCTGTAATGGTTGAGCAACACCGCACCAGATCCCAGCCGAATCTCGTCGGTCTCGCCGACGAGGCGGCCGAGCAGTACCTCGGGCGTCGTTCCCGCGAGCGAGTCGGCCATCCCGTGGTGTTCTGCGACCCAGAAGCGATCGTAGCCGAGCCGTTCGGCCTCGCGGGCGAATTCGAGCGTGTTTTCGAACGCGTCAGCCGCCGTCCCGTCGCTCGGCACGCGGGAGAGATCGACGATCGAGAGATCCATACCCGTCGTTCGGCGCGTGGAGGGGTTAACCGATTCGGCTGACGGTTTCGGAAATCGAGAGTATAAATACGGCTCGTACGACAGTTGCCGCATGGAGACGCTTCTGTTGAACCCGGACGACGTCGACGAGAACGCCGAGATGGCCGAACTCATCGTGGCAATCGAGGAGGCGTTCGACGCCTACGAAGCCGGCCGCGTCCAGATGCCCGCAAAGTCATATATCGACCTGCCGGAATACGACGGGGATTTCCGATCGATGCCGGCGTACCTGGAATCGAGCGAGTGGGACGCCGCCGGGATCAAGTGGGTGAACGTCCACACCGACAACCCAACCGGACACGACCTGCCGACCGTGATGGGGACGATGATCTACTCCGATCCCCGAACCGGGTTTCCGCTCGCGGTGATGGACGGGACGACGCTCACGCGCAAGCGGACCGGTGCGGCCGCCGCCGTCGCCACGGATCAGTTGGCCGTCGAGGACGCGACCTCGCTCGGGATCGTCGGCGCGGGCGTTCAGTCGTACACGCAGCTCGAAGCGATCTCCGTCGTTCGCGACATCGAGACGGTCGTCGTCGCCGACAAGCGCGAGGCGGCGGTCGAGGCGTTCATCGATCGCTTCGAAGACGAGTTCGACGTTCGATCCGGGTCGGTCGCCGAGGCCGCACAGTGTGACGTCCTCTCGACGGTCACGCCGGTCGAATCTCCGCTCGTGAGCCTCGACGATCTCGGAGCGCACACACACGTCAACGCGATGGGGGCCGACGCGCCCGGCAAAAACGAACTCGCGGCGGACATCGTGAAAGCGGCCAAACTCGTTATCGACGATTACGAGCAGTGCACCCACTCCGGAGAGATCAACGTCCCGTGGAGCGACGGCGTCCTCGGCGACGATGACCTCTACGCCGAGTTAGGCGAGATCGTCGCCGGAACCCGAGCGGGACGAACGGCCGAAGACGGGGTCACCGTCTTCGATTCGACCGGGCTCGCGATCCAGGACGTCGCGGCCGCTCACGTCGTCTACGAGCGCGCGAACGAAGACAGCGAAGGAACGCCGTACGGGCTCGTCGATACGCGGGTCCGATAACCTCGCGAAGCGACGCCGATTACTCCCAGGAAACGCGTTTTCTGACGCCGCGAAGCGTTCTCGAGATCGACCAGACGATCGCCAAGAACGGGATCAACGGCAGCAAGAGCACCAAAAGCGCCGCCGCCGCCGCTATTTTCGGGTTCGCGAGTTCGTCATCGGTACCGCTGCGAATTGATCGTAACACACCCGTCACCCGCGATTTCGTTCCGTCGACCATACCGGAACTGGGAGCGCCAGCCGTATGAGCTTTGTCGCTGTGTCCAGCCGCGTGGGACTGCCGGAGTCGGCGGATGGAAAGTTTAAGGGCCGAACCGACGGAACAGTCAGTAACTTCCTCTCTATGCACGACGACGGATACGACCACGCCGCGGTCGAACGACGCTGGCAGGAGACGTGGGACGACGCCTCCGCGTATCGGACCCCCGACGACGTAGACGACCCCACCTACGTCCTCGGGATGTACCCGTACCCGTCCGGGCAGCTCCACATGGGGCACGTCCGGAACTACACGATCACGGACGCGTACGCCCGGTACCGCCGAATGCGCGGCGATAGCGTGCTCCACCCGATGGGGTGGGACGCGTTCGGGCTTCCCGCGGAAAACGCCGCCAAGGAGCGCGATACGAACCCCCGCGATTGGACCGTCGACTGCATCGAGACGATGAAAGGGCAGATGGAGTCGATGGGCTTCGGCTACGACTGGGAGCGGGAGATCGCGACCTGTACGCCCGAATACTACACGTGGAACCAGTGGCTGTTCAGTCGGTTCGTCGAGGAGGACCTCGCCGAACGCCGCGCCGCGGAGGTCAACTGGTGTCCCGACTGTGAGACCGTCCTCGCCGACGAGCAGGTCGAGGGCG
>CAYQWI010000307.1:0-3039 GCA_964421165.1 uncultured Natronomonas sp. | reverse complement strand
GCTTGCGCGTTCTAACTGCTACGTGCGGCGCTCTAGTTGTTTTCGGGCGTGATCTTCCCCGGATTCAAAATTCCGTCCGGGTCGAAGGCGTCTTTCACCCGACGCATCAACTCGATCGTCGCCTCCGTGTACTCCTGTTCGAGGAACTGCTGTTTGCCGAACCCGATCCCGTGCTCGCCGGTCGAGGTACCGCCGCGTTCGATGGCGTAGTCGACGATCTCGTGGTACACTTCCTTCCCGTGTTCGTAGGCGTCTTCATCGTCCGCTTCGACCATCACGATGTAGTGGATGTTCCCGTCGCCGGCGTGGCCGAAGCACGGGATCAACAGATCGTGTTCCTCCTCGAGTTCGGAGATGAATTTCATCAGATCGGTGAACTCGCTCATCGGAACCGTCACGTCGCCCGGCGTGATCGGGGTGAGATCCGGATCGTACGGTTCCAGGGCTTCGGCCATTACTTCCCGGACTTCCCACAGTTCCCGCATTTCCGCCCCGGACTCGGAGATGTCGATGTTCGTGGTGCCGTGTTCGGAGACGATCGAGCTGAAAAAGTCGATCTCGGTTTCGATATCGTGGTCGGCGTGGAACTCGACGAACATCATCGGCGCGTCCGGCAGATCGGTGTCGAGATACTCGTTCGTGATCTGTGCGCTCAACGCGTCGATCAACTCGATCTTCGCGACGTCGACGCCGGACTGGATGACGTCCGAGACGGCCGCTGCCGCCGAATCTCGATCCTCGAAGATGACTCGTCCGCCGTGGATCTGCTGTGGGATCCCCGCCAGTTCGAGCGTCACCTCGGTGATCACCGCGAGCGTCCCCTCGCTGCCGACGAGGAGATCCATGAGGTTGTAGCCGCTCGACGTTTTCGCCGCTTTACTACCGGTGTTGATGACGCGTCCGTCCGGGAGCACGGCTTCGATTCGCAGCACCCAGTCGTGGATTTCGCCGTATTTCACGGTCTGCATCCCGCTGGCGTCGTTGGCGATCATCCCGCCGATCGTGGAGATTTTCCCCGAAGAGGGAAGCGGCGGGAAAAAGAGCCCGTGGGCTTCGATCGCATCGTTGATCGCGGAGCCGAACACGCCCGGCTGGACATCGATCTGGAAGTCGCCGGGACGGACGTCGACGATCGAATCCATCTTCGAGACGTCGAGACAGATCCCGCCGGCGGTCGGGATCGGATTGCCTTCGAGGCTCGTCCCGGCGGCGTACGGGGTGACCGGGATCCCGTGTTCGGACGCGGTTCGCATGACCGTCGAAACGTCTTCGGTCGATTCGGGCCAGACGACGACGTCCGGCAGCGACGCGTTCTCCGGGAGCGTTCCCCAATCGAGGCTCCGTTCGTCCCTGATCGCTTCTTCGGTCGAGATCTGATCGTCGCGGAGGTCGAGTGCGTCCACCACGGTGGATGTCATACTGTATCAATCGAGCGATCGCTTAAATTTTCTCCGACTCGGCGGGCGCTTCGGAGCCCTTCTCCGGGTGACCGTGGCAACGTATACCTTCAGTTGGTCACCGTGGCAAAGTACACCGTCATTGAGTGACCGTGGCAAAGTATATTTATATCGGAGGACGCACGTTCGAATCCAGATGAATTCGGACTCACAAAACGCGAGCGAAGACGCCGATTTCACCGTCGTCGTCACCGACGACTGGCGCGATCCGGAGATCGGGGAGGATTTCGAGATGGGACTGGAACCGCTGTACGAAACGCCGGGCGTAACCGTCAGATTCGCTGCGGACGAATCAAGTGGGTCGCTCAGAGAGCGGCTCGGTGGAGCCGACGCGGCGATCGTCGGGGCAGGCGACTTGATCACCGAGGAATCGATCCCGGACGACGATCGCCTCCGGATCGTCGGGCGACTCGGCTCGGGCTACGATAACTACGATCTCGACGCCTGTACGAACAACGGTCTCGTCGCGGTTCACGCGCCACAGGGACCGACCGAGTCGGTCGCACAGGGCACGCTGGGAATGATAATCGCGTGTGCGCACAACTTCGTTCGGTACAATCGATTGGTCCGCGAGCAGGGATTCGACGGCCGATTTCCCAACATGGGCGTCGAGCTCAACGGGAAAACGCTCGGGCTAATCGGCATGGGGCGAATCGGCCGAGCGGTTCGGGAGAAATTTCGGCCCTTCGATATGGATGTACTGGCGTACGATCCGTACGTCGACGACGCCGATCTCCCGGCCGATACGTCGCTCGTCGAACTGGACGAACTCCTCGGGTCGTCCGACTTCGTGACGCTTCACGTTCCGCTCACGGACGAGACTCGAGGGTTGCTCACCGAGGAGTCGTTCCGGGCGATGAAAGAGTCCGCCTACCTGATAAACACCACGCGCGGCGGGATGTACGACGACGCGGTGTTAGCGCGGGCGATACGGAACGAGTGGATAGCGGGAGCAGCCATCGACGTGTTCGAAGACGAACCCGACGTCGGGGACAACCCGCTTCTCGAGTTGGAGGACTGTCTTATGACCCCGCACATTAGCGGGGTGACGATCGACTCGCTCACCCGGATCGGGAACATCCTCGCGGAATCAGTCCTGGCAGTCTCCCGGGGAGAGTACCCCGACAACATCCTCAACCCGGCCGTCTACGACGAGCCGGTGCCCGAAGAACACCTCTCGCCGTCGTATCGGCCCTGAGTAGCTCTCCGGGATGATTACTCGACGATCTCGACGTCGTCGCCGACGCTGATCGATCTCTCGCGATCGGGCTCCGGAACCCGAGCGATCGTCATCACGGAGTAGTAGTGATCGAACGCGCCTTCGTCGGCCCACTCGGGAAACGTCTCCCGGCGTTTCTCCACGAACCGCTCGCGAAACTCGGCGGTCCGCGCTCCGGTATCTGGGTCGCGTTCGGGGACGACACAGCGGCCACACGGCGTCACGCCCTCGAATCGAACTCCCCCGGCGGCGAACGCCGGGGCGTCGTCGCCGACGAACCGATCCTCCCAAAACGCCGGCACGTCCGAGATTTCGAGATTGGCGCGGAGCCGTCGGCGCGCCCCCTCGACCGTCACGTCGTCG
>CAYQWI010000306.1:0-3040 GCA_964421165.1 uncultured Natronomonas sp. | reverse complement strand
ATCGTACTGATGTGTCTCTGTAGCTGCCGGGGCGTACCGCTCGGCGTTCACGACCGTTCCGGTTCAAGCGTTTTAAGCCCTCCCGGGTTGCCGAAGCGAATATGCAACACGTAGATGTCGCTATCGTCGGTGGGGGGCCGGCCGGCTCCACGGCCGGATATGCGGCCGCTAGCGGCGGTGCCGACACTGTCGTCATCGAGAAAGGTGTCCCTCGCGCGGACCGGGACGGCCCCGGCCCGGACTCGACGGACGCCGCAGGAATCCTCGATTACTGGGTCGACATCATGGCCCTCGATGAACCCATCCCGGAACACGTCAAACACAGAGAGCTCGACGCGGCGGAGTTCATCGGACCGACGGAGACGCTTGAGTTGACCGAAACCGGAATCGATTCGAGCTACCCGAACTTCGGGTTCACGATGCATCGAGCCCGCTTCGACGATTGGCTCCGCGAGCGAGCCGAAAACGCCGGAGCCGAGTATCGGGTCGGAACGGCCGTCTCCGGTGTCGAAACCGACCTGACCGGAGAGCCGTCTCACACGCTGACGCTCCGCGATGGAACTGAATTCGAAGCCGACCATCTCGTCTTGGCCGACGGGCCGCAGCGAACCGTCACGGGGACGCTCCTCGAGCGATGGTTACCCGACGATCGCATGGACCGACTCGCCTCTCACCGGACGAATCACATCGCCTATCAGGAGTACCGAGAGCTGCCGGCGGAACTCTTCGAGGGCGATCGAATCAAATTCTGGTGGGGCCACATGCCCGGCCACACGGCGTATCCGTGGGTGTTCCCGAACGACGGAACCGTCGCACGCGTCGGATTGACTATGCCGATCGGGCTCGATTTCGATGGGGTAGCAGATCCGGAGAGCTATCGACTGCTCCGTCCGGACGACGAGCGGATTCCGCAGGGAAGCACCTACATCGAACGGTTACTGGAGACCGTGTACCCGGAGTATGATCTTTCTGACTTCCCGCTGTTGGAGGACCGCGGAAAATCCGGCGGAACCGAAACGTATCCGATCTCGTCGACCCGGCCGATCGAATCGCCCACGTCGGCGAACGTCGCGCTGGTCGGCGGGGCGATGGGTGCGACCTCGGCGTTCCACGAGGGCGGGGACCACGTCGCGATCCGAACCGGTTCTATCGCGGGGCGACTGGCGGCAAACGATACAATGGACGCGTACAACGCCGAGTGGCACCGTGCGATCGGTTCCGAGATCCGTCGAAACTGTATCTTCGCGGACATGGTTCGCGACTACGAACCCGACGATTGGGATCATCTGTTCGGTCTCGTCGATCGTATCGTCGATTCGGACGGGATCGAACCTCGCGAAGCGGTTTATACCGGCTGGTCCGGGACGAAGCTCTTTGCAGAGTACAACTGGCGGAAGTTCGGCTATCGGAAGGCCCGATACGCGCAGATCAAAGAAGACGATTACGCGGTCTGACGACGGATCCCGATCGCGACGAGCAGCGCGAGGAGTGTGGCAACGACGCCGAATCCGGTCTGATCGTCCGGCTCGGGTTCCGATTGCGAGTCGGATTCGGGTTCCGGTTTTGGCTCCGGCTCCGAACCGATCTCCCCATCCGCATCCCCACCGGCCGATTGGTCGTCAGGCGTTACGACGCCCGGACCGTCATCCTCGTTTTCCTCATCTTCCTCGGCCAATGGAACGCGCTCTTCGCCGCCACCGTCGATACGAATGGCGCGTTCTCTGGGCACGGCATTGACCGGGACGTCGGTTTTGAGCATGAGACCGACGCTTTCGTACTGCAGATAGGCGTCGGATGGCGGTGCCTCGTCCGCGATCTCGAATGTCAACACCGCCGTCGTTCCCTCGCCTGTCGCTCCGCCGTCGACCGGCGAGCGAACCTGTTCGATGGTCGCTCGTCCCGCTTCGTTATCTATCGACGAGGAGACGACGATTCCCGTCTCGGTACCCTGCTCAAGCCACGGGCCGCGCTCGATATCCGTGAGCGTCAGCACCTCCGGATCGTAGGCGATGGTCTGGTTCACCGATTTGAGACCTTCACCCTGATATCCGCCGTCGCTCCGCAGAGTCGCCTCGATTACGATCGTTTCCCTGGTCGTCGTTTCCGCTATCACGGATTCATCGGCGGGCGCTCGTTCGTCCACCGGGTGAAAATCGGTGAGTCCGGTGTTGTCGGCCGCGATAGCCGAACCAACCAAAAGGACGGCTCCGACACCAACCAACAGCGCGATGAGGAGACGTATCGCTGTGGGTCGTCGTAGGAGTGTCATTCCGGGGGCTCCACGCTCATTGAGGACATATCGAGAAACGCGGTCTCGTAACCGGTATGCCGCGACACCTGCGGCGGTGATTCGACGATAAGTTCGATCCCACCATCCGGGAAGGTGTCGGTCGCGATGCCGTAGTGTAACCCGAGCTCGCTATCGAGCGTCTGTTCGAGTTCACCCGTGATGGCACCCTCGACGGACAGCGCCATATCCGCCAGCGGGACGCGGTTGTACGGCGTCCGTGGTGACACTAGTAGATATCCCTGCCCGTCCGGCGTGAGATGCGTTTCCTCCAGATATCGGACGACGAATCGCGCGTCGTCGCTTTCGTGCTCCCCCAGATCGAATCCGGGATACGTCTCGGCCGACGGCAGCGACGAGAAGGGCATGTGATGGTCATCATCGGCGTGGTCGTGATGACCGTCATCGGAGTGGTCGTGGTGGTCACCAGTTTCGTGGTCGTGATGGTCGTCATCGCCGTGGTCGCCGTGATCGCCGCCATTTCCGCCGTGATCCCCATGGTTCGGCGGTTCGAGTGCTCCGCGCCGACCCCAGTACTCCTCGTCGAGATACTCGACCCCGGCGATCACTTCCTCGCGGAACGCTTCGTCGTATTCGAACTCGAACTCCGCCGTGACCGACGCCTCGAAGCGCCCCTCGAAGTCGCCGGTCTTTCGGATCTGGATCGGATTGAGGTCGATCTCGACGGTGTACATTCCGTCTTCGGGAAGCGAGACGTTATCGCCGAAATGAAAGCCCATCGTCTGTGAGATC
>CAYQWI010000305.1:0-3043 GCA_964421165.1 uncultured Natronomonas sp. | reverse complement strand
TCATCGAGGACGGCTTCGACTTCCTCGAACCTCGCTTCCGCGTGTTCCTGTGCGGTTTCGCGCCACTCGCCGTGGTGCCCCTCGACGCCGGCCTCGGTGTGTGCGGCGAACGGCTCGACGACGTAGAGGACAACGATGTCTTCGTCCGGAAACCGTTCGAGCGCGAACCGCAACGCCGCGGTCGCCGGCTCGCTCCCGTCGTACGGGACCAAGATTCGATCTCCCATGGACGTTGATTCCCTCGCTCGGCCCATAGATTTGCTGCTCGGTCGTCATCTCGACGACGTGAGTTGATTACTCAAATAGGTACCCGGTGTAACGCTTTCGCACTCCATCTTGCCCGCTAACCAGTGGCAATCACGGTGAGAGACGGCTCCCCAGAGTTTCGCTCCCGGTCGGCAACGAGTACCGACAGATTCGATCCAGACGTCGGCCGTCGCCCCGGCATACCTTTCTCGTTCGGACAGATAGAGAGCGGTAGCATCCGAGGTTCAGACTCGCCATGATGCCACCAATCATCCGCCGGTGTCCCGACTGCGGTAGCAGAAACTGGAGCTACCGGTTCGCGGTCGTTGTCACCGATTCCGGCCGCCGGCTGGTCGTGTGTCCGTCGTGCGATCATCGGTTCAGACCACCCGACGATCCGTGGCTCAACTGACTCGCCGGCGTTCAAATCGTGGTTTCGTACACGTTCGCCTGCCCGCCGCCACCGAACCAGCGAATAACGACTCGCTGGCCGGATTCGAACCGCGGATCGTCCAGTTCGATCCGATCGCCGGGCTGGATCACACCCGTCTCGGTCTCCCAGATCGTCCCGTGGACCGTTCTATCGGGGATAACTGGTCGATCCTCGTAGACGAGTACCCGGAGCGACTCGGATTCGAACGACTCCCCGTCGGCGTGTTCGACGATCAACTCACCCGACTCCGCGTCACCCGCAACCTCGAACGTCGCGTCCGGCACGTTCTCGTCGGGGAGATCGTCCGTCAAAAGCCAGATACCGCCCGCGGCCGCGAGGAGGACGAACAGGAGAAACGCGAACGCGATGCGGTCTCGCATGGTATTATGGGCACCCTCGGTGACCGTTCGCCCCGTTCGAGGCGTCCGCCCCGATCACGCCTCGCGCTCCTCGTCGCGAAGGAGGCGATCGACGATCTCGTCGGGGTCGAACCGTTCGAGGTCGTCGTAGCCCTGTCCGGTCCCGAGAAAGAGAATCGGCTTGCCGGTGACGTGGGCGATCGAGATCGCCGCACCGCCCTGGGAATCGGCGTCGGCTTTCGTCAACACCGAGCCGTCGATCTCGGCGGCGTCGTTGAACTCCTTCGCACGGTTCGTCGCGTCCTGGCCGGCGACCGCTTCGTCGACGAAAAGCGTCATGTCCGGATCGACCACGCGGTCGATCTTTTCGAGCTGCGCCATCAGATCGTTCGAGGTGTGGAGTCGCCCTGCGGTGTCGCCCAATACGACGTCGATCCCGTTCGCATCCGCGTATTCGACGGCGTCGTAGATGACCGCCGCCGGATCGCCACCCTGCTGGTGGGTGATAATCTTGGTGTCGAGCGCCTCGGCGTGCTCTTCGATCTGCTCGTTCGCGCCGGCACGATACGTGTCGCCGTTGGCCATCACCGACGAGTAGCCGCGGTCTTCGAGCCACCGCGAGAGCTTCGCGATCGAGGTCGTCTTCCCGACCCCGTTGACGCCGGTGAAGACGATGACGACCGGCTTCTCGGCGTCGGCGATCCGCGCTTCGAAATCGAACTGACCGACGCTTATCACGTCTCGCAAGGCGTCACCGATCGCCCGCTCTATCACTTGCTCGCCCGACTCGACCTGCTTTCGGGTATCGCCGACGAGCTGTTCGCGGATCCGCTCGGTGATCTCTCTGGCGACGCCCATCTCGACGTCCCCCTGAAGCAACTCGAGTTCGAGCGCTTCGAGCGGCGCTTCGAGTTCCTCTTCGGTGATGACCGTCCGGCCGGTCGCGGCGAGTGCGGCCTTCTTCGCTAGACCGGGACCGTCGTCCTCGTCCGTCGTCTCGGCCGTCGAAGCGTCCGCTTCGTCGGGTACCGAGGCCGGTTCAGAATCTGTGGTTTCGCTATCCGCTTGCGTTTCGGGATCCGCTTCCCCCTCGGCCTCCGCTTCGACATCCCGTTTGAACTGACCGAGTTTGTCCTTCAGTCCGTCGAACATCGCCCCTACTCGTCGTCCTGCTGTTGCATCTGCTGTTGTTGCTGTTGCATCTGCTGTTGTTGGGCCTGCTGTGCTTTCGCTTCGAGGTCAGCGGTCTCCTCTTCGACGACTTCGATCTCCGATTCCAGCTCGGCGATCCGGTCGTCGAGGGCGGACTTTTTCTGCTCGAGCGAGTCGACTGCGCCCTCGCTGTCGCGTTCGGCCGCGTAGCCGCCGCCCAGCGTGACGATGACTTCGTCGATATCCTGGATTTCCGCGCGGACGTAGGCGTCGCCGCCGAGCGGGACCTGCACCGTCGAGCCGGTTTCGAGCGTCTCGATGGCCTCGATGGCCTCGTCGATTTCGCTTTGCTCGTCGCGAATATTCTGTATTTCGCCCTGAATCGCCTGCTTTTCCTGCTCTAGAGCCTGCATCTGCTCTTGGATCTGCTGCATCGCGCCGCCGCCGCCACCGCCACCGAGGCTCATTGGTCCACCCCGTCGATGGTGATCTGGGTACGTTTCAGTCCGTGTTGGGAGCCGAAGTTCGTGTACACGCGCTCGGTCGCCACGTCGGCGTTTGGCGCATCGACAGTCGTCTCGAACTCCTGTTCGCCGTAGCGGGCAGGGAAGCTACCCCGAACCGTAAACTCACTCATGGATGTAACACGTCGCGCGAGCGGGAAGTATCTTCCTAACCGGAGCCTCGAGTTCGTCGATCCGTTCGTTCGATCACAGGCCGATCCCCCCGTCCACGACGAGCGTCTGTCCCGTCACCGCCGACGTCGTCGCGAACAGCCGGACGACTTCCGCGATTTCGTCCGGTTCGACGAGCCGGTCGATCGGCGACGCCGCGCGGGCGGCCGGTCGGCGGT
>CAYQWI010000304.1:0-3050 GCA_964421165.1 uncultured Natronomonas sp. | reverse complement strand
GATGCGACACATCAACCACGGTTCGAAGTGGGCTTCCCACGAACTCGCCGAAGAGCGCGGCGCGTTCGAAGAGTTCGAGAACAGCAAGTACGCCGACCCCACCGAGTACCGCGAGTGGTTCGAAAAACAGACCGGGCTGGACGCCGACGAGTGGGCCGACGGGTTCGCGATCCGAAACCACAACACGACGACGATCGCGCCGACCGGCACGACATCGATGGTCGGCAACACCACCGGCGGCTGTGAACCGATCTACAACGTCGCCTACTACAAGAACGTCTCCGACGACGTGCAGGGCGACGAGATGCTCGTCGAGTTCGACGATTACTTCCTTCGCGTGTTGGAGGAGAACGGCCTCGACGTCGAGGCGGTCAAAGAGGAAGCCCAAGAGCAGATGGCGGCGAACGAGTTCGACGGTATCGACGGCCTCTCGACGGTCCCGGACGCCATCGGCGAGCTGTTCGTGACGACCGGCGATCTCACCGCGAAGGATCACGCGGGCGTGCAGGTCGCCTGCCAGGAGGGCGTCGACTCGGCCATCTCGAAGACGGTCAACGCGCCGAACGACTCGACGCTCGAGGACGCAAAGGAGGTCTTCGAGTACATCTACGATCACGGCGGCAAGGGCGTCACCTACTACCGCGACGGCACCCGATCGAAACAGGTGCTCACGACGCGGGCGCAAAACGCCGAATTCGCGGATATGGGCGAAGCCGAAGCCGCCGAAGCCATCGTCGAGAACATCGAGGAGATCTTCGGCGGGATCGAAGGCTTCCTCGACAGCGAGGAGGTCGCGGCCGTTCTCGAAGACGACGTCCGAGAGCTGCTCGACGTGTCGACGGAACTGGGAACCAAACAGCCTCGCCCGGACGTGTTGCACGGGGTCACACAGCGGATCGACACCGGCTACGGCAAGCTCTACGTCAATATCAACGAGAACCCCGAAAACGGCCGACCGTTCGAACTGTTCGCGAACATCGGTAACTCGGGCGGCTTCACCGCCTCGTTCACCGAGGCGCTCGCGAAGACGATCTCGACGGCGCTTCGCTCCGGCGTCGATCCGAGCGAGATCGCCGACGAACTGCAGGGCATCCGATCGCCGAAGGTCGCGTGGGATAAGGGCGAGCAGATCAACTCCATCCCCGACGCCATCGGAACCGCGATGCGGCGATATCTCGACGGCGAGGTGAACAAAGCGTACCCACAACAGCAGAATCTCACCGAGATCGCCGACGAAACGGCGGATCGCGGGATCGAACACGACGACGAAGTGACGCCGCCGGAAACCGACGGCGGCGCGGTTTCCGCGTCCGGATCGAGCGCGGACGCGTCCGTCTCACCCGACGACGCGAACGACACGCAATCGCTCATCGACGCCGGCGAGTCGCCCGAGTGTCCCGAATGTGGAAGCATGACGCTGTATTACTCCGAAGGCTGCAAGACCTGCGAGAGCTGCGGCTGGTCGGAGTGTTGAGGTAGAGCCTCCGCGGAAACGAACCTTTTTGCTCACGTCGGCCGCTGTTTTCGTATGGAGAGCGAAGGCGGTCGACCGTGTCCGATGTGTGAGACGCCGATGTACAAACGACACTGTAAGTACGTCTGTCCACAGCACGGCGTCGTCGTCGACTGCAGCGATCCGTTCGTGTTCTAAACCGCCGTTTCTTCGGAAAGCCGTTTGTACGCGGGTCTCGACAGTACCAGCAAGATCGCGAGCGCGATCGCCGTTCCGACCAACAGCGGGCTCACTGAGAGCCCGGTCGTCACGAGTCGGCTCATCGACGCCCCGAGTAGGACGGCGGTAACTACCCACGGTGCCTCGCCGAGCGCGGTGCCGAGTACGTACGAACCGAACGGGACGCCGGCCAGACCGGCCGCGTACGAAACCGGGTCGGTCGGAAGCGGCGCCAGCCGAACGGCGGCGAGTCCGCGAACGTTTCCGGTTCGTTGTCTGACGGCCGCGCCGGCGTCACCGACGCGGGCGAGCAAGCCGGCGTCGTGGCCCAATCGCCGAGCGAGTAGGTACGCCGGTAGCGTCGTCACCACGGCCCCCGCGAGCGCGACCGGGATCGCGACCGGGCCGAAGAGATAGCCCAGAAGGATCGAAAGAGCGCTGATCGGCCACGCGAGCAACGGTCGAACGAGATACAGAGACACTACCGCGACTGCGAGCAGTACCGGCCGAGAGAGGAGCACCTCTACGTGCGATAGGAGCGTTTTCGGCGTCAACACGGCGGCCGCTGTTGCGGCGATCGCGACGAAGACGCCGATTCCGGCCAACTGCCGAACCGTCGCCCGGTGCACGGCCGGAGAACTCGGCTCGGAGGGCAAACCTCTTTTGGTGTCTCAGATCCACACGAATATACTGTCTCACGATGTAGCCGTCTTCGTGGAGCGCGAGGACGACCCGGTCGAACTCGGCGTACAACTGCTCGCCCGCTTAGAACACGCGGAGCTTCCGTTGCCCGAAGTGATCGATCGAATCGAAACGATCACCGCTCATCCGGAGACGACGCGGGCCATCCTGGAGGAAGCGGAGCTCCGCGGCCACATCGACCGCGACGGCGATACCGTTAGACCGGTCGGTGGACGGTTTCTCAGCTTCGAAAGCGAGGTCGTCTCACGCGACGGGGAGTTCGAGTGTCGACGCTGCGGGGCGTCGATTTCCACCGGGTATTTCATGAAACTCGAAGCGGGAGAACACGGCCCGTTCGGCTCGTCGTGCATCCGAAAAGTGACGGGAAGGGAGTGAGTTCACCGACCGCACCGGAGTTCGCCAATCGAGCCGGAAGTTTCACCGACCGCGCCGGAGCTCGTCGACGAGCTGTTCGATCAACTCCCCCTGAGACTCGATGAGTTCGGTCTGTGCGTCGATCTGCTCTGCGAGTTCGTCGACACGGGCAGAGAGCGCTTCGAGCTCCGGGTGTTCCGACGCCTCCGTTGTCGCCCCGCTCTCGGCCTTGGACCGGTCACGCTCGCCACTCGACGCCGCTGTGACTTGTCGGTTATCGATGTCGTTCGTTTCGGGTTCTTCATTCGTCGCAGCTGACCAG
>CAYQWI010000303.1:0-3052 GCA_964421165.1 uncultured Natronomonas sp. | reverse complement strand
GGCGATCACCACGAGGGATCCCAGGAGTATAAAAAAGATGAAGCCGATGATAAGCAACTCCGGACCGCCCGGTACCTGAAGTGGAACGAACATACGCGTGAAACGACGATCCGTCGCTACAAGGTTCTACCGACGATCCAGTTCACTTCGTTCTGTACAGGCTTCCGGTGTCCATCCCGCCGAGAGCTTTGACCGCACCCAAAACGAACCCCGGATCGTCGTATCGGATGTAATCGAAGCGGGGATAGCGGATACACGATCCGATGATCTCCGCGAGCGTTTTCCCGAACGGCGGCGGGTTTTCGAACGGAGACTCGTCCCGTCGAACACTCAGGAGATGCTTGAGCTCTCCGTAGGAGATGTGACAGCGGATACCGGAATCGTATCCGGTCCCGTCCGGCAACGGATCGCCTTGCGTTCGCCGCCAGTAGTAATACGGGAAGTCGACGCCCGCCCGAACCGCTTCGGGAAGCGACAACCACACGCGCGGATTGATCTCGAGGAATTTCCACTCGCCGGTGTCTCGATCTTTGAGGTACTCGATGCAGACGTATCCGTCCCAGTTTAAATGACTGAGGAGCTTTTCGGCCACGGCGTCTACCTCCTCGTTGTGGACGGATTCGCGGTAGACGCCGCCACCGCCGACCCACGAGACTTTTCGGATCTGTCGGTGCTGATAGGTGACGAGCGGTTCGCCGTCCTCCCAGAGCGCACAGTAGAGGTGCTTTTTGGCCTCCGGGATGAACGCCTGAATAATCGGTTCGTGACGCATACGGGTCTCGAGTTCTTCGACATCGGGATCATCCTCCCCTCGGAGAAAGACGACATCGGAGATCTCTTCCGCCGTTTCCGTTTCGCGAGAGTCGATGTAGTGGTCGGTCAGGATATTGAAGCGGGTTTTAATTACGGCGTCACGATCCCACCCGTCCGCCTCGGAGAGTTTCGCCGTCTCGGCGTACGGAACGCCCGCAGCTTCGGCCTCGGTTGCGAGCTGTAGCCGGTCGTGTGCACGTTCGAGCGTTCCGAGGGACGGCGACAAAATAGAGACGTGTTCGTCGAACTCGCGTTCGTATTTCGCGAACACGTACACGTCGCACTCCCGGACGGGGACGATCGTCTTCACTTCGGGACGGGACGCGATATCGACGAGCGCATCTTTGTACGCGACGACGTCGTCCCAGTAGGCCGGTAGCCGAACTCGCTCGGACGTGTACCGCGAGGAAAAGTGAGGGACCCACTCCTCCTCGGAGGCGACGATGGTGTCTATCCCGTGTTTGCTGAGCGATCGAATACATCCGTAGCTCTTCATCATTCGTCCAGTCGGTATGAGGGCTGCCTCGGATGATTCTTCAGCCGTCATGGGTTCGTTACTGATCGGTACACTGATTCGAGTCGATCCAGTTGCCGCTCCAAACTGAGGTCGGCTATCAGATCGGATCCGTTCGACCGCTCGCCCGCCCGGAGCGTCTCAGCGAGTGCATCAGCCAAGAACTCATCGTCGGTTCCGACAGTCGAGTGCCCATCAGCGTCGAGGAGGGTGCTAACAGCACCGACGTCGACCGAAACGACCGGAAGATCACAGGCCATCGCCTCTTTAACGGAGTTAGGTAACCCCTCCCGCTTCGAGGTCAAGAGCATGCAATCGGCCGCGCTCATGTAGATCGGCATACGTCCGTGGGGTTCGCCGGTAACCGTCTGTAGCTCGATCTCGCCGCTGATTTGGTCTCTGGCCATCTCGACGATCCGCTCGGCCCGCGGATAATCTTTCACGTCGCGCGAGGGACCGTACGGAAACAGTGCCTGATGGACACTCTGATCCCATCCGAGGTGTGCGCGCGCCCACTGTTTTGGAACGGGCTGAAACAGTTCGAGATCGATTCCGTGCGGAATAACCTGGTAGTCACAGTCGAGCCGCTGGCCCATCTCGTCGGACATCACGACGACGGCATCAGCAAACCGCGAACAGATCTTGGTGAGCCAGCCGTACTCCCCCATCACGTCACTCCCCCACAGAGTGAGAACGACCGGATGAAACGGCTGTGCGACAGCCGGCGGGGCGGTCAATCCGTAGTTTGCATGAACGACATCGTAAGAGCGCCGCGCGGCCGCGATCGAACGGAGATAATGCCGCACGTACACTCGCTTGGATCGCCGTCCCGTATCGACACCCCCTGTAATTCTGGGACCGGGAACGGCGACGACGTCGACAGTGTGCCCTCGCGTTCTAAGTCCCTCGATCTGCTGTTCGTAGAACTTCGATTCCTCGTTCGTTACGAAGCTGAGGATGTTCATCACGTACTCTCTCTCCGGACGACGAGTCTTGTCATGTGAGGGGCGGTGTTTCTCGCCCGAGAGACGCTATCAGCTTGATGCCGCTTCATCGGGGGGAATTCCTCCACACTGCCCGGAGAGAGATACATCGTGATGTGCGTTTCTTAAGGTACCTAACTTGTTATGGAGTTCATACCCCGTCTCGTCGGTCGGATCTCGTAGCCACAAACGTCGGTTCTCTCCGGGAGTTCGACGGCCGATCATCTCACAGCCCAAGCTTCCTTCGAAGTCGAGGGAACAACCCACCCCGCAGCTCGAAAATTTCGGCCATCTCCTCGTCAGTGAGTTCGAAATCGAACACGTCGAAGTTCTCTACCAGATGCTCGCGGCTCGAAGCCTTCGGGATCGCCGAGACCCGTTCCTGTTGGAGCAGCCATCGGAGTGCGACCTGGGCAGCCGACTTCCCGTACCGGTCACCGATCTCACGGAGCGCGTCGGTATCTGCGACCGATCCCTGGGCCAGGGGGCTGTAGGCCGTCAGCATGACATCGTTTTCGATGCAGAACTCGAGCAGCTCCGGTTGCGTGTTAAACGGATGGTATTTGACCTGATTAGTCACGATCGGCGTATCCGATACGGACATCGCCTCCCGTAGCTGATCGATCGAAAAGTTGCTGACACCGATATGCCGAACGGTCCCCTCCGTCTGTAGCTGATTCATCGCCGCGATCGTTTCAGATATCGGTACGTTCGGACTCGGCCAGTGGATCAACAGCAGATC
>CAYQWI010000302.1:0-3056 GCA_964421165.1 uncultured Natronomonas sp. | reverse complement strand
AAGCCCGCATCGGCAGATATAGAGCTGTCCGTCCTCGCCGAGATCGTCGGCGTCGAACACTTCGGGTCCGCGTGCGTCGTGTCTGACCTCACGTGCCATGGTTTCGGTATCTGCCGACGGACCGAAAAACGCGTCGATCAGGCGAGCTCTCCGACGCCGCTCTCCGCTTCGATCGACTGCAGCCGTTCGCGACGGCGCTCGTCGCGGCGGTGTTGGACCATGCCCTGCAGCCTGTCGGCGACCGCTTCTCGGAGCTCTTCAGCCCGACGTTCGTCGATGTCGAGCGCGCGAGGCTGACGGTTCGTCAGTCCGCTCGATCCCGCCGTATCGACGACGAGAGTAGCCAGTCGTCGTCGTCGCTGAAACACCGTCTGGGAGTCTAACACCGTCTGAACCCGATAATAAGGGACGATCGTAATCGTCCGGGTCCAAAATCCTTCCCGGAGGAGTACGTACTCCGATTGGACGTCGTAGCCGAGGTTCAGCCACTTGAGGTGGGCGGCGACGATCGCGATCGGGAAGAACGCGAGCGTGACGTACCACGCGAACGTGAGGTCGGTGTAGCTGTCGGCCGCGAACGCGGCGGCCACGGCGACGAGCGCGAGGAGACTGTATCGGACGATATACCGTTCACGCGCACGTTTGGGCGGCCGTTCGAAATCGACGGGTTCGAAGCTCTCGATCGACTGACCGAGCGCGAAGACGCGGCGGCGAGCGGCGAGCGGAACGGCGGATTGAGAGCCGGCATCGCCCGGCGCGTACCCGGCGGTTTCGACCGCGAGCGAGGCGTACCCGAGCCGTCGGGCGATGAAATTCTCCTTGACCGAAAGCGTCTGTATCTTTTCTAACGGGATCGTTCCGCTGTATCGTTGTAACAGCCCCCGCTCGTAGAGGAGTTCGTCGTTCTGTCGAGCGAGCCGGAAGCCGTAGTAACTCGTCACCGCGAGGACGCCGCTGATGAGCGCGGCGACGACCACGATCGCCGCGGCCGCAAGCGGTGCGGTGATAGCAAGCCCCACCAACGGATCGACAAACTGCTCGCGGAGCGACGGAGAGATGACCGGTAATAAGACGGTAACGAGCGAGAGGAGCCGGAGGTCGATTCCAACGATTCCGAGCAGTACGAGCTCTTTTTGTGTCACCCGAAACAGCTCTCGTTCGGGCTCCGCTTCGGTTGGTTCTCCGCTCTCAGTCCCTCGTTTGAGACGACCGATCTCCGATTGGAGTCGTTTCGCCTCTTCGAAACTGACGTACCGGAGTGACGCCTCAGTCGAAGACCCGCCCGCCGTTTCGAGATTGATCTGTGCGATCCCGAGGGCGCGCTGTACGACGTTGCGGCTGATATCGACGTTCTGAACGCGACCGATCGGAATCTCGCGGTTCCGTCGGGAGACGACACCGGAGGCGATGTCGAGCGTTCCGTCCGCGAGGTCGTACTCGAAGCGCTGGTAGTACACTAGCTGATACGCGAGCGCGACGACGAACCAGCCGATCACGACGATACCGATCCCTGAGGCGCCCCCGAGGGCCGGTGAGCCGATGATGATGAGGATGAGCACCCACGCGAGCCTGATGACCGACTCGCCTGCCCGAACCGGTATCGAGAGCGGATCCAGTCTCATTAGACCGCGTCTTCACCTTCGGCGGCGATCGCCAGTTGTTTCAGCCGGGCCTGAAGATCGTCGGCGCGCTCGGGCGTCAGTCCGGGGATCGATACGTCCGCACCGCGGGACCCAGCCGTGTAGACGACAGTCGTCGCGAGGCCGAAGATTCGTTCGAGAGGACTCCGTCGAGTATCGACGTGTTGAATTCGGACGTAAGGGGCGACTGTGTTCACGCGCGTGAAAACACCGCGGCGGAGATACAGTGAATCCGTCCGGACCTGATACGTCCAGATTCGATATCTGAGTATCGATAACGCGATCCCGAGGACGACACCGACCGTGAACACGGCTCCGCCCACCCACGGACCGCCGATACCGAGGATGGAGAACGCGACTCCGGCGATGATCCCCAAAATCGCCGCCGAAATCGACGATTGGATAATCCATATTCCCTGGATGGCGGGTTCGAGCGTCTGTGGATCACCGGTCAACTCCTCGATATCTATATCCGGAGGGCTGGATTCCGACTCCGGTTCGATTCGTCTGATAGCTGGCTCGGGCGTGCTATCGACTCGCCGAACTGCCGGCGTGAGATCATCCCCGAACGGGCTTTCCACCGTTCGGGTACCGTCCGTATCGTCCATCATTGGAAACGTGAGGGCGGGACGTATATAGTAGGCCGTGTCGTATTCGCGGGTTGGTGGTATTTACCACGGTGTGGGACTGGATACGATAACGGCTCGACTACTCGTGGCCCGAGACGGGGACCGGTTCGTACGGTTCTTCGAGATATGCGAGATCGCTGTCGGAGAGATCGATCTCGAGCGCTTCGACGGCGTCCTCGAGGTGTTCGATCTTCGAGGCGCCGATAATCGGTGCGTCGACGACGTCTTTGTGTAACACCCATGCCAACGCGAGTTGTGCCATCGAGACACCGTTCTCGGCTGCCAGTTCCTCCACGCGTTCGTTGATCTCCTCGCCGCCGTTGTCGGGGTAGGGATGTCCGTGTGCGAGTTCGTCGGATTCTCCGCGTTTCGTCTCCATGAACTCCTCGTGTGGCCGAGTGAGATAGCCGCGCGCCATTGGACTCCACGGGATCACGCCGAGCCCCTCCCGTTCACAGAGGGGCAACACCTCCCGTTCTTCCTCCCTGTAGACGAGGTTGTAATGGTTTTGCATCGTCGCGAACCGTTCGAGACCGAGCGTATCGCTCGTGTGCAACGATTCTGCGAGTTGATACGCCCACATCGACGACGCGCCGATGTGTCTCACCTGTCCCCGTCGAACCGCGTCGTCGAGGGTCCGAAGCGTCGCGTCGATCGGCGTGTCGTAATCCCAGCGGTGAATCTGATAGAGGTCGACCGTCTCCATGCCGAGCCTGTCGAGACTGTCCGAAAGCTCTTGCTCGATCGTCTTGCGTGAGAGCCCACCCGAGTTGGGATCGTCGTCTCG
>CAYQWI010000301.1:0-3087 GCA_964421165.1 uncultured Natronomonas sp. | reverse complement strand
GGATCTGTGTCGGATTGCCGCCACAGACCTCCTCGACGATCCGCTCGCGTTCGGCCTCCGTCATCGCGTCGTACGTCTCGCCGTTGTACCGGATCCGATACAGGGGTGGCTGGGCCGCGTACACGTACCCGGCCTCGATGAGCGGTGTCATATGTCGGTAGAGGAACGTCAACAGGAGCGTCCGGATGTGCGCACCGTCGACGTCGGCGTCACAGAAGAGAATGATCTTGTGATACCGGGCGTCCTCGATTTCGAACTCCCCACCGATGCCGGTCCCGATCGCCGTGATCAGGTTTCTGATCTCCTCGTTTTCGAGAATACGGTCCAGTCGGTGTTTCTCGACGTTGAGAATCTTTCCGCGAATCGGTAAGATCGCCTGAAATTCCGGGTTCCGGCCCTGTTTGGCGCTGTTGTGTACAAATACCCCGGATTCAAGTGCAAAGTTATGCGTTTCCGGAATTTCGATATCGTATACATCAGCCGTTTCCTCGAGTGATTCAACCGACTTCACCGTGTGGTTGTGGTTTTCGACTGCCTCCTGGAGGGCGGCCTCGTCCTCAAAGAACTTTTCGATTGTCGTGCTCTTTGTGAGGGTATTCGGCCCGCCTTTTTCGCATCGTATCTCATCGTAATCATCGAGGTCACCCTGCTCGTTCATCACTTCCTTCATAAATGGGATCGTATTTTCGTAATACGTTTTGTTATACGCTTCCATGCGCTGTTCGCGGAACTCTTCCGTCCACTGTTCTTGGGTTTTTTCGCTTCGCCACTCGAGAAGCTCTTCGTCATCCCACTGTTCTTCGGCTTCCTTTCTCCGCCTTTCGACTGCCTCCGGGTTCTCCTCGTAATACTGTTGGACTTGTTCGGATTTCTCTTTCCGATGTTCTTCTTTTCCCCAATACTCGCGGGCTTCTTCAGTCAACCGCTTACGGACCTTCTCTTGATACTCGGGATTGTTTTCATAATACTCTCGCCAAGCCTGTCGCATTTTCTGCTCGTATTCGTCGTCTTCCCACTGTTTTTTCGCCTGTGATCTGAGTATTTCGACAGTCTCCTCTTTCTGCATCCGGTCGCTCATTTTCTCCCGAAACGCATCGGTCTGTCTCAGTTCGCGGAGTTTATTGTGAACGTCCTCCGTGTGGAGAGTTTTCTCAGCGTGATCGCGGTGTAGCTGAAGATGCTCTTCTTTAGAGAGCCGCTCGATGTTGTCCGGTCGATTGTTCCGTTTGTCGAAATCCCGGTGGTGTTTGTGATCTCTCGTATCCGACCCGTATTTCCCGTTCTCGATGTTATACCTGTCAGCCAGCAGGTGAGTGAATTCCCAGAAGTCCCTCATCATGGGTTGTTTTACCATCTCGTATCCGTCGATGGTTATGCCCTCAGTATCTGTATCCGATGTTTTTCGGTACAAAGGCATTAGCGACTGTCCACTGTCAAGATTTCGTGCTTCGCAGTACTGGCCATCTCGAAGCATGAATTCGTGGTCAGGAGTACAACGTATCGACTCCCCGTTATCGAGAGTCACTTCCACGAGTTCAGCATTCTTTCGAGTTTGTCTCGGATTTCTGATCTTCTGGACCCCGATCTGCCCGTCCGAGTCAACCGTATAGCAGTAGTGATCATTTCCGTTTTCAGACTCCTTTATCAGCTCTTCAAAACTGATGGATCGGCCTGAGGCAAGTGCGAGTTCCGTATCGCCCGTAAAACACCCCCCGGCACTATCCCCCTCCACGACGAAGAGCTCCGATTTCGCCGGATCTCTGCTCTGACAGTCCGCGAGTTTTCCGGGTAACGAGGTCGACTCCAGCGCCGACTTCCGGCGTGTCAGCTCCTCCGCCTTTTTGGCCGCCTTCCGGGCTTTCGCCGCTTCGACGGCCTTCGAGATGATCGCCTCGGCCGTGTCGGGGTTCTCCTCGAGATACGTCGCGAGTTCCTCGTGGACCGCCCCCTCGACGATGCCCCGGACCTCGCCGTTACCGAGTTTCGTCTTGGTCTGTCCTTCGAACTGCGGGTCGGGGTGTTTTATCGAAATGACCGCTGTCAGACCCTCACGTATATCTTCGCCCTTCAGATTGCCGTCGAGATCCGACAGCATGTCGTTGCTGGTCGCGTAATCGTTGATGACCCTCGTGAGCGCCGTTTTAAAACCAGTCAGATGCGTCCCGCCCTCGCGGGTGTTGATGTTGTTGGCGAAGGCGTGGATCGAACCCTGAACGCCCGCCGTCGCCTGCATGGCGACCTCGACGTGAACATCGTCCTCGTCGGCCTCGAAATAGACGATATCGTCGTGGAGCGCGTCACGGGTCTCGTTGAGATAGGCGACGAATTCTCGGATCCCGCCCTGGTACTCGAAGACGGTTTCGTCGCCGTCTTCGGTCCGTTCGTCCCGGATCGCGATCTCGACGCCGGGGTTGAGAAAGGCGAGTTCGCGGAGTCGGGACTGAAGCGTCGAGTACTCGAAGTCGGTCGTCTCGAAGATCGCGTCATCGGGCCAAAATCGGATCTCCGTCCCGGTCTCCTCGTCGGGTTCCATCTCGCGAACGCGCTCGATATCGCCTTCGGGATCGCCGTGATCGAAGCGGTGTCGCCAGACACCCCCGTCCCGTTTGACCTCGATCTCGAGCCACTTCGAGAGCGCGTTGACGACCGAGACGCCGACGCCGTGGAGGCCGCCGGAGACCTGATAGGACTTGCTGTCGAACTTGCCGCCGGCGTGTAACACCGTCATGATGACTTCGAGGGCCGGGCGGTCGTACTCCTCGTGGGTGTCGACGGGGATCCCGCGGCCGTCGTCCCGGACGACCACGGCTCCGTCCGCCTCGAGGACGACCTCGATCGTATCGCAGTACCCGGCGAGCGCTTCGTCGATCGAGTTATCGACGACCTCGTAGACGAGATGGTGGAGTCCGCGTGTGTCCGTCGATCCGATGTACATCGCCGGACGCTTCTGGACGGCTTCGAGCCCTTCCAGTACCTGTATCTGTCCGGCGCTGTATTCGTTATCCTGAGACATCTGATACCTGTCTGGGCTTACACCCCTGTACTGATAAAAGTCCCGCACGCGCGCGGGCGAAACCGGTCAGTCGA
>CAYQWI010000300.1:0-3101 GCA_964421165.1 uncultured Natronomonas sp. | reverse complement strand
TTCGAGGAGTGAGCGATCCGATCCTGGGACATTCGAGGAGTGAACCGTTTTGCACGAGCCACTTCGTTGGCGCACCTCATACACGGCACCACTGCTTTGATACGCCACCGCTCCGAAGTACGAACGGCGGCGAAAACGATGACCGGTATCAGCCGACGAGCGCTTATCGCGTCCGTTTCGACGGGAGGAATCAGCCTCAGCGCCGGCTGTCTCGGTGATTTCGGCCGCTCCGGCAACGGGATCGACGACGGGAGGGAGTCCGAAGAACGGGCCGAACCGAACGGATTCGAACTCGAGACCGTCGTGGACGGGCTGACGCATCCGTGGGGGATGGCGTTCCTCCCGGACGGCCGCCTGCTCGTCACCGAGCGCGTCGGTCGGTTGCTGCTCGTCGATCCCGAAGCGGGGTCGGCGGAGGTTCTCGACGGAACACCGACGGTGCACGCGCGGGGACAGGGCGGGCTGCTCGACGTGACGATCCATCCGGACATGGCCGACGAACCGTGGGTGTATCTGACTTACTCGGCGACGGACGGCGGCGACGGATCGACGACGCGGCTCGGTCGGGGTCGCCTCGACACGGAGGCCGGACGACTCGAGGCGTTCGAGACGATACACGCCGCGGAGCCGTACGTCGACTCGACGCAGCACTACGGCTCCCGCGTCGTCTTCAGGGACGGATCGGTCTACGTCACAGTCGGGGACAGGGGGTTCAAGGACTTCGGCACGGAGCACGTCTCACAGGATACGACGACCGAACTGGGATCGACGCTCCGGCTCGATCCGGACGGCTCGATCCCCGAGGACAACCCCTTCGTCGACGATCCGGACGTTCGGGACTCGATCTTCAGCTACGGGCATCGAAACGCACAGGGGATGGCCGTCCATCCGGAGACGGGTGCGCTCTGGCAGAGCGAACACGGCGAGCGCGACGGCGACGAACTCAACGTGATCGAAGCCGGCGAGAATTACGGCTGGCCGATCGCCCACTACGGCTGCGAGTACGGGACAGATGATCCGGTCGGCGACCTGCCGCACGAACGCGACGACACCGTCTCGCCGGTGTATCACTGGCCCTGCGGGAGCGGGGGATTTCCACCCGCCGGAATGACCTTTTACGACGGCGAGGCGTTCCCCAACTGGCGAGGCGATCTCTTCGTCGGTAACCTGGCCGGAACGTATCTCGGTCGGTTCACCGTCGACGGGCGGGACGTGGACGAACGCGACCCGCTGTTGGACGACCGGGAGTGGCGAATCAGAGACGTCACAACGGGCCCCGAAAACGGACGGATATACGTCGCGGTCGATGCCGATGACGCGCCGATCGTCCGCCTCGTCCCCGAGTGAGTATCACGGGAGAACAGCAATAGTTAAGCCGGTTATAAGTAAACCGCCTTACGAAGGCAAAGATTGATCTCCAGATACATCTCATCGTTCATCGGATCGTTCGATAACTTGCGCGGTGACGGTCGCGGGAAGATTCTGATCGCGCTCGCCTGCGGGTGGGGGCTCACGATCGGCGGACGGATGATCTATCCCGTCCTGTTGCCTCACCTGCGTACGGCTTACGATCTCGATCTCGCGGCCGCCGGAACGCTTCTGACGCTTCTGTTCGTCGCGTACGCGCTCGCACAGCTCCCGGGCGGCGTTCTCGCGGACCGAATCGGTGAGCGGACGACGCTGGCAGCGAGTCTGTTGCTCGCCGCCGGATCGCTTCTGCTCGTCATCTTCGCCAGTTCGCGTCTCGTGTTGTTCGCCACGACGGCCGTATTCGGCGTCGCGGTCGGACTCTTCGCGATTCCGAGGTTCACCGCGACCGCGACGATCTATCCGGACAACTACGGCACCGCGATCGGGATCACGAACTCCAGTGCGGAACTCGGACAGGCGCTGTTGCCGGCGATCGCGGGCGTCGTCGCGTTCGCGGTCGGCTGGCAGTTCGGCTTCGGATTTACCATTCCGCTTTTTGTCCTCATCGCGCTCGCGCTGTGGCTTACGGTTCCGGAACGGCCGCCGGACGAGACGAGCTCAGTCGATACGCTCTCCGTTGGCACCGCCCGATACGTGCTCGCGGAACTTCGCAATCCGCCGGTCATCCTCGGTACCGTAATCTTGGTGTTCGGGATGTCGATCTGGCAGGCGCTAACCGGATTTTATCCGACGTATCTCGTCGAAGTGAAGGGAATTTCGACGGTCGCAGCGAGCGCGATCTTCGGACTCTACTTCGTGTTATCGGCGATCATTCATCCGATCTCCGGTGCGGTGTACGACCGGTGGAACATCCGGTATACGTTCGGCATTGTCGGCGTCTCGGTCCTCGGATTCGGAATGCTCCCGATCGTCGACGGCGTCCCGGCGCTCGTCGGCGTCACGATCCTCCTGGGAGCGTTTCTCGGATTCGTCACGGCCACGGAGTCGTATCTGATAAGCGCGCTTCCAGCGGATATGGAAGGGACCGGATTCGGCGTCCTCCGGACCATCAGTTTCACGGTCGGGGCGATGAGTCCAGTGATTTTCGGGGCGGTGGCCGACAGGGGATACTTCGATGAGGTG
This sequence comes from uncultured Natronomonas sp., assembly GCA_964421165.1. Classification (GTDB taxonomy): domain Archaea; phylum Halobacteriota; class Halobacteria; order Halobacteriales; family Haloarculaceae; genus Natronomonas. The sequence continues at coordinate 548 of CAYQWI010000300.1, read as the reverse complement.
TTCTTGGTACTGGGTGGTCTCGTAGTCGTAATGGTTCTCGTCGGAATCAGACTTCCGAAGGACTAGAGTCGGCCCTCATCGTCGCCGATTCCCAGACGCTCGCTGAATCGATCGATCTCGTCGGCGATATCCGCTCCCGTCGATTCGCCGGGGAGAATATCACCGAGCGCCGCACCGAAGGCGGCCGCCGCCCAGATGACGGAAATCCGCGCGACGGCGACCGCCGGATCGGCCCAGCCGTCGACTCTCCCCCACAGCGTCATGGTAAACGTCGCGGTGAAAAGCGAGATGAGAAGAACGGCCGCCAATCGACGGGGGATAACCCCGAGGAAGGGTCGGTGGATCCCGACGTCCCGGAAATCGGCGTAATAGAGCAATCCGGTAGTCATCACGACGATAAACGTCGCGTTGAGCCCGAAGAAGATCGGCGTCGAAACGAAGTGATCGGCGATATCGAAGACGCCGTCTTCGACGAGTAACGGCAGCGAGATCAGGATACTTCCAACGAACGACTCGGCGATATCCCGCCGAGTATACTTTCGGATCCG
>CAYQWI010000299.1:0-3122 GCA_964421165.1 uncultured Natronomonas sp. | reverse complement strand
GCCGCGGACGACGCGCACGACGCAGACGGCGTGATCCTCGCCAACCGGGTCAAAGCCCACACGGATTTCGAGGGCGACATCGAGAGCGGCCTCTGTAAGATCGCGGTCATCGGCGTCGGCAAACAGCGCGGGGCGGACACCGCACACAACGCCGCGCTGATCGACACGTTCCGCAACATACTCCCCGAACACGCACAGATCCTCTTCGATGAGACGCCGATCATCGGCGGAATCGGCCTCATCGAGAACGCACACCACCGGGCGGCCGAGATACAGGGGCTTCCGGTCGAAGAGATCATCGAGCGCGAACCCGAACTGCTCGCACGCTCGAAGGAACTGCTCCCGACGCTCCCGTTCGACGAGATCGATCTGTTGATCGTCGAAGAGCAAGGCAAGAACATCAGCGGCTCCGGAATGGACACGAACGTCATCGGTCGATTGATGGTCCACGGGGAACCGGAGTACGAATCGCCGTCCATCGCCCGAATCCACGTCCGATCGGTCACCGAGGAGTCACACCACAACGCCGTCGGACTCGGCCTCGCCGATTTCGCCCACGAGAACCTGGTTCGTGATACGAACCTGACTGACACGTACATCAACACGATCACCGGTGGCGAACCCGCTCGCGGTCGGATCCCGGCCGTCATGCCGGACGACGAGACCGCGCTGCTCTGTGCGTTCTCGACGTGCGGCGTTACCAACCCATCCGAGATGCGAATCGTCCGGATCAAAAACACGATGGAACCCGGCCGAATGCAGCTCTCGGAACCGCTGTTCGAAGAGGTCGCCGACCACGAGAACATCGAACTCGGCGACCGGCACCGACTCGAACTCGCCGACGGCGACCTGATCGACGTGTTCGAGTAGATCCACCGTCCCTTTTTGACGCGGATCGGTGCAGGTTTTATAACCACCACGATCATACCTCCACCGTCTATGAACCGAGCACTCGTCCTCGTACAGGATTCGGACGCCTCACGACAACTCGCCACTCGAGCCGCAACGATCGCGAACGCGACCGACGCGGAACTAATCGTCGCTCGTGTGCTGGATGAAGATGATTACCAGAGCGAACTCGACGACTCTGACAGCGGCGGAGATACGGTCGATAACGTCTCGGAAGCGGAAGAACGGGCCGAACAGATCGCCGCCGACTTCGCGGCCGACGCGTTCGGTGAGTTCGACATCTCCTACAGTTCGCTCGGAGCCGTCGCCCAACTTCCCGAGGCGGTTACCGATATCGCCGAAGCGGAAGGCTGCGATCACGTCTTCATCGTCGGCCGACGCCGCTCGCCCACTGGGAAGGCGATCTTCGGCGATCTCGCCCAGTCGGTCATCCTCAACTTCGACGGCATGGTGACCGTTCTGGCCACCGAAGACGACGTGTGATAGGGTCGTGCGAAACTAGTTTCGAGGCTGTCGTCCCCTGGACACCCTGAGCAGTCCACGCGCCGCTTCATGATCAATCGGCCGTACTTCCTTACGCACGACCCTATGAAAACGCACCCGTTAGGGTTCTTCTTCGAACGTGACTTCGTGTTCTGCTCGTGCGTCGGGATCGATCTTGTAGCCGTGCCCCGGCCGATCGGGAAGCTGAACCGTGCCGTCCTCGATCTGCGGCGGTTCTTCGAGCATCGGCGCGATGTCGTACTCCGGGATGTACTCGACGATCATTCCGGTCGGTGCGGCGCTGACGACGTGCGCGCTGATGCTGTAATAGAAGTGTGACGCCATTGGCACGTTGTAGTCGGCCGCGAGCTTCGCGGCGTGGAACTGACCAGTTACACCGCCGCTTCGGATCAGGTCCGGCTGAGCCAGTTCCATGCCGCCGTTTTCGAGGAGGCGGGTGAACTGTTCGGGTCTGTTCAGCATCTCCCCCGTCGCGAGTGGTGGATCGATCGACTCCGCAACCCGTCGGTGGCCGTCGAGATCGTACTCGGAGATCGGTTCCTCGACCCACGCTACGTCGTATTCGTTCATCGCTCGGGTCGTTTCGATCGCTTCCGTGACGGTCCACGCCTGGTTCGCGTCGACGAAAATTTCGGCGTCCGGTCCGACCGTCTCTCGAATCTCCCGGATCCGGTCCGCTTCCTCGCTGGGCGATCGACTCCCGACTTTGGTTTTGAAGGCGGTGAACCCCTCGTCCGCGTAGCCGCCGTGAAGATCCGAGAGTTCGTCGAGGTCGTGGTGTGAATCCATCGAAGAGACGTACGCCGGCAGTTCGTCGGTCGAACCGCCGAGCAGTTTGTACAGTGGCTGCTCGCTCGCCTGCGCTTTGATATCCCACAGCGCGACGTCGATCGCTCCCCGCGGCCACGCCGATAGCCCGAGTTCGCCGTAGTAAACCGATCGAACCCTGAGGTCTTCTTTGATCGCTTCGGTCGCGAACGGATCTGCACCGATCAGCGGATCGAGGAACTGCGATTCGGTCAATCGGAGCATCATGTCGGGAGCGAACCCGAGAGAGCCCATCCAGCCTGTCCCCGTGTATCCCTCGTCCGTTTCGAGTTCGACGACGATCCAGTACACGTCGGTGACTTCGAGGCGCTGGTCGCCGACCGTCCGATCGATCGGTTGATGAAGCGCGTACACGTCGGTGTCGGTGATTTTCATGTATTCTTTCGATTTGACAGAGCGGCTGATAAGTATATTCATACCATCGCGATCGATCCCGGCACCTTTCGCCACCGAGTCTCGGTCACCGTAATTCGTAACTGATAAACTCTATTTGGGATTCGTATGTGCGTATATGCAGTTCTCTCGCCCGTGACGGATCTTTCGCCTCCGGTTGGGTGGAGTGAACTGTGAGTATACCATGAGATCAAACAGACCGAACCGACGGACATTTTTGAAGGGTGCATCGGCGGCCGGGATCATCAGCCTCGCCGGCTGTACCGGTAACGGCAACGGCAACGGCAACGGCAACGGGAATGGAAACGGGAATGGAAACGGTAACGGCAACGGCAACGGTGACGATCTCGGCGAGGTGAGCATGGAGATCGGCAGCACGTACGAACCGGGTCACATCACTGTAGAATTCGCCGAGATGTTCGCAGACGAGATCGAAGCGCAAAGCGACGGCCAGTTCCAGATCACCGTCACTCCCGGCGGGGCGTACG
>CAYQWI010000298.1:0-3127 GCA_964421165.1 uncultured Natronomonas sp. | reverse complement strand
GAGGGCTGCGAGGACGGGGATGTGATACAGACGATATACGGTATCGATCTGCGACTCGTACTCGGTGAGTCGCTCTTCGAACTCATCGAACCGCTGACTCATTGACCGGATACACTGTCAAAACGCGCATAAGCCTTTTCCATTACGCTTCGAAAAGGGGAGGAGACGAGTGAACGTCTCACACGATCGGCAGTCATCACCACTTCGGCGGTTCGAGCCCGGCCTCCTCCAATAACTCCTTCCAGCGTTTTTGAACGGTGAGCCGCGACACATCGGCGGCCTCGGCCACTGCCGATTGAGACCGCCCGTCACCGGCGATAAGCGCGCCCGCGTAGATGCTGGCTGCGACCGTCGCCCGTTTCGATCGGTCTTCGGCCGGGACCGTCGAGAGAAACAGATCCGTCGCTCGGGACCTCGCCTCGCCACTCAGTTCGAGACGCTCGGCCGCGTCGTCGATCGCGGCCACCCATCGTTCGTTCTCGACGTGATCGCGCGCGCGGTACACAACCACCCATCGGGACTGCGGATATTTAAATCGGTCTCCCCAGCGGGAGGAGCGTCCAGTAGCGGTAAGTCAGTACGAGCCCAAACGAACCCATGGACGCCGAACAGACCGTCCGAGCCTACTACGACGCGCTCCGTCGCGGCGAGCCGCTGGCTCCGTTCTTTGCCTCGGAGGAATCGACGGTGAAATTCGGGATCTGGGAACGGCTGACCGGATACGACGACATCCGGTTGGGACTCTCAGAGCAGACGGAAACGACCGACGAGTGGCACGTCGAGAGCGATCGGCTTCTCGTGACCCAACGGGACGACTACGCGTGGTTCTCCGACGACGTGTTCATGGCGTGGACCGATCTCGAACGGGGCGTCCGGTACGAGTTCGACACCCGCTGGAGCGGAACCGTAGAACGCCGTAGCGTAGCTACCGACGAGAACCGTCTCGAAACTCCGTGGCGGTTCGTCGGGATGCACGTTTCGACGGCCGGAGGGACCCGATAGTGGTCGATCCGATCCCGGACGCGGATCGCGTTCGAACGCTGCGGTGGGCGAAGGTCGCGACTGTCGTCCTCGTCGGCCTCTCCACCGGACTCATGGCCGTTCACGGCGACGCATCGATCGAAGTCACGCTCGGGGCAGCCGCTTCAGGCGTCATCGTCGGCACGGGCCTCGTGTGGTATCTGTTTCCCGACGCAGAGGCGATCGCGCCCGCATCCAGCTACCGATACCGGGATCGATAACGCGGCCATTCCAAGCGAATCCGTGTTCGTTATAACCAGTCACATCCACGTTCCGGTATGGCACGAGCAGCCGTGGTCGGCGCCGGCATGACGACGTTCGGCGTGCACGACACACCGATGCAGGAACTCTTCGGCGAGGCAGCCTTCGAGGCGCTCGACGATGCGGGCGTTTCGCCACCCGAAATCGACGCCCTGTACTTCGGTAACGCGATGGGCGGATTGACCGAAAACGACACGCACCTCGGACCGAAGATCGCCTCCCACGTCGGCATGGCGGGGATCCCGGTGCAACGGTTCGAGGACGCCTGTGCGACCTCTTCGAACGCGTTTAAAAACGCCGTCGAGGCCGTCGAAGCGGGAATTCACGACGTCGTCCTCGTCGGCGGGACCGAACGATGTACACCGGAAACCGGCAAGGACACCGCCGCGATGACGCGCATCTTCGCCTCGGCGTCGCACCGGCAGTACGAACAGCCGACCGGGCTCACCTTCCCTGGCGTCTTCGCGCTTTTGACGAAGCGACATATGCACGAGTACGGGACGACCGCCGAGCAGCTCGCACACGTCGCGGTCAAGAATCACGGAAACGGCGCGTTGAACCCCAACGCCCACTTCGGAAAGGAGGTGACGATAGAGGACGCTCTCGATGGCCCGATCGTCGCGGATCCGTTCCGACTCATGGACTGTTGTCCGTTCTCCGACGGCGCGAGCGCGGTCGTCGTCGTTTCGGAGGATGCGGCCGACTCATACGATGCGCCCGTGGATGTCGCGGGCGTCGGTCACGCGACGGACGTCGTCCCGATCGGCGACAAACGGGAGCTCTGTGCCACGCAGGCGGCACGAGACGCCGCCTCGGAAGCATACGAACAGGCCGAGACGACCGCCGACGAAATCGACTTCGCCGAAGTGCACGACTGCTTTACCGGCGCTGAGATCCTCGCGAGCGAGGCGCTCGGCCTCATAGAGGACGGATCGGGTGGCATCGCGGCCGAAGAGGGCCGAACCGCCCGAGACGGCGAGATCCCGATCAACCCGTCCGGCGGCCTGAAAGCGAAGGGACATCCGATCGGTGCGACGGGGACTGCCCAGGTCGTCGAACTCGCTGCCCACCTCCGTCGGGACGCGGGAGAACGACAACTCGACGGCGTCGAACGTGGCGTCGCTCACAACCTCGGCGGAGACGCGGCGACGACTATCGTTACCGTCATGGAGGCGCGACAATGAGCGATCTGACGCACGAGGAGTGGAACGAAGCGGTTCGGGGGGGAACGCTGCTCGGGCAGACCTGTCCCGACTGCGGCGCGACGCAGGGAACGCCGAAGGCGGCGTGTCCACACTGCGGATCGACGGAACTCGAGACTGTCGAGTTACCCACGACCGGAACCGTGTACACCGAGACGACGATCAACGTCCCGCCGGAGGGCGTCGACCAGCGCGGGTATCAGGTCGCCGTCGTTCAACTCGGCGACGCCCGTGTGATGGGTCGACTCGCGGACGAAAGCGTCGAGATCGGCGATCGTGTCGAACTCTCGGGATTCGACGAGGACCGGAGCGGATATGCGACGCCGCGGTTCGAAGCCGAGTGACGGCGGAACAACCGATCGGCTGTGTCACTTGTCCGGCTGTCCGGTCGGACGGCCGTTGTACGGACTACTGCTGCCGGAGAGCTCGGATACACAGTGACGACAAAACCGAAACGACGGGTCGTTCGGGACGCCACAGACTTGACACGGTACCATCCCGGACGTGTCCCGTGTTCGTTCGGACGAATTCGACGGATCGCTGGGTGAGATCGAGTCCGAAATCCGTTCGAAGGAATCGGAGATCCCGTCTTCCTCCTCATCCGTCCCCTTCGCGGAGATCGACCGGTAGAGATACACGATAAT
>CAYQWI010000297.1:0-3129 GCA_964421165.1 uncultured Natronomonas sp. | reverse complement strand
GCGAGCCGTGGGATCCCGAATCGTGGCTGTGGTTCTACGAGCACGTCGGCGGCGGCGACACGCCGATCATCAACATCTCCGGCGGCACGGAGATCCTGGGCTGTTTCCTGATGCCGATGCCGATCCAGTCGCTGAAACCCTGCACGCTCGGGGGCCCCGGCCTCGGGATGGCGATCGACATCGTCGACGAGACCGGCGAGTCGATCAAGGACACCCACGAGCGCGGCTATCTCGTCGCCCGCGATTCGAACCCTGCCATGACGAAGTCGCTGTGGGGCGGCGACGATCGCTACCTCGCCGAATACTGGTCGACGTTCGTCGATCCGCCGATGTGGAACCACGGCGACTGGGCCCAGATGGACGAGGAGGGCCTGTGGTATCTCCACGGCCGGGCGGACGACGCGCTGAACGTCGCCGGCCGAAAGGTCGGTCCCGCCGAGATCGAAGGGGCCGCGATGGAACACGACGCGGTCAACCAGGCCGCTGCGGTCGGCGTCTCAGACGACACGACCGGTACCGCCGTCGTCCTCTACGTGATCGTCGAGGAAGGTGTCGAAGAGACGGACGCGCTCAGAGAGGAGATCCGCGAGCGCATCGGCGAAGAGCAAGGGAAGCCGTTCCGACCTCGTGAGGTGCGGTTCGTCGACGAGTTCCCGAAGACTCAGTCGGGCAAGATCATCCGCCGGGCGATCGAGGCCACCTACGCCGGCGAGGATCTCGGCGACATGTCCTCGATCGAGAACCCCGAGGCGCTCGAAGAGATCGAAGACGCTCGGTAACGCCGTCCGCGAAGGGTCCGTTTTTCGCTCCGTCACAAACTACTAAGGCGGTGAGCGACGGATGTATCTCGAGGAACAACTGTGACATTCGAGACGAGCGCCGAACACTCGATGATCTCCTCGACCGCGACGGAGATCGCGACGGAGTTCGGCCCGGAATACTGGCGCGAGAAGGAGGAACGCGAGGAGTTCGCCGCCGAGTTCTGGGACGAGCTCGGCGAGGCCGGCTTTCACGGCCTCCTCGTCCCCGAGGAGTACGGCGGGGCCGGCATGGGGATGGCCGAACTCGGGTTGGCGATGGAGACGCTGTGTGCGGAGGGCTGCGGGATGGCCGGGACGTGGTATCTCGTGTTGACCGCCGGAATGGCCGCCGTCGGCCTGAACAAACACGGGACGGACGAGCAAAAAGAGACCTACCTGACGGATATCGCGACGGGCGATCGGAACTTTTCGATCGGCATTACCGAACCGGAAGCCGGGACGAATACCCTCAACGTCGCCACCCGCGCCGAAAAGGAGGGCGAAGAGTACGTTCTGAACGGTCAGAAGGCGTGGATTACCTTCTCCGATCGGGCGGACAACATGATCGTCGTGACGCGGACGACGCCGCGTGAGGAGGTCGACCGCGGCACTGAAGGGATCAGCCTGTTCATCGTCGATATGGACGCGCCGGGGATCGACGTCTCGCCGATTCCAAAGCACGGCATAAACTACTCGAAGTCCTGTGAGGTCTTCTTCGAGGACGTTCGCGTCCCCGAGGAGAACCTGCTCGGCGAACGCGGCGACGGCTGGAACGCGCTCGTCAGCATGCTCAATCCCGAACGGATCGCCTTCGCCGCCGCCGGAACGGGGATCGGAAAGCTCGCCGCCCACACCGCGATCGAGTACGCGAACGATCGGGAGGTGTTCGACGCGCCGATCGGAACCCACCAGGCCGTCTCGTTCCCGATCACGAAACCGTACGCGCGGCTCGAAGCGGCGACCATGATGCGCAAAAAGGCCGAATGGCTCTACGATCAGGGCGAACCGTGCGGGTACGAGACGAACGTCGCGAAGGCGACCGCCGTCGAGGCCGGAATCGAGACGGTCAAACAGTCCATGCAGGCGTTCGGCGGCTGGGGTTACGCGACCGAGTACGACGTCGAGCGCTGGTGGCGCGAGATCAACCTGATCAGGCTCGCTCCGGTCACTCAGCAGATGGCGTACAACCACATCAGCCAACAGATCGGTTTCCCGAAATCGTACTGACGATGTCTGAGAGACCACGTTTGACGACCGGGGATCGAGGCGAAAAACGATGAAGGTCAGCGTCTCCGACGAGATGGACGAAGAGACCGCCCGTGCGATCGCCGAGGCGCTCGCCTCGCGATTTCGGGACGACGTGACGGTCGTTTCGTCCGACGACGAGGAACTCGGCCGAGCGAGCTACGATGGGGAGACGGAGAGGACTGAACCGGAAGCGGCCGAGGACGATCTCGGCCCGACGGAGCGGGAGGCGCGTCTCTGGGAAGAGATCGCGCGAATAAACGCCGGAGGCAAAGAGAAATATAAAAAACAGCTCCCGGAGCAAGGCAAAAAGTTCGTCCGGGATCGGATCGATCTGTGGTTCAATCCCGAGCACGGCTCCTCGGACGACACCGACGGATTTCTCTTCGAGGACGGCCGCTTCGCCGAGTTCGACGCCGACGACGTGCTCCCGGCCGACGGCATGATCACCGGTGGCGCGGAGTTCGAGGGCCGCAACGTCCACTTCATGGCCAACGATTACACGGTCAAACGGGGGAGCATGGCCGCGAAGGGCGTCGAGAAGTTCCTCCGGATGCAACAGCGGGCGCTCAAGACCGGCCAGCCGGTGTTGTATCTCATGGACTCCTCGGGCGGTCGAATCGACCAACAGACCGGGTTCTTCGCAAATCGCGAAGGGATCGGGAAGTACTACTACAACCACTCGATGCTCTCGGGTCGAGTCCCGCAGATCTGCGTGCTGTATGGCCCCTGTATCGCCGGCGCGGCCTACACCCCCGTCTTCGCGGACTTCACGGTTATGGTTCGGAACATGAGCGCGATGGCGATCGCGAGCCCCCGGATGGTCGAGATGGTCACGGGCGAGGAGATCAGTCTCGAGGAGTTGGGTGGCCCCGACGTTCACTCGACGTATTCGGGGAGTGCGGATCTCGTGGCCGACGACGAGGAACACGCCCGCGAACTGGTCGCGAACCTGATCGGGTATTTGCCCGACAACTCGGATGAGAAACCACCGAAGAGAGACGGCCGATCCCCCGCGAAACCGCCCGACGGAATCGACGGCGTCATCCCACAGGAGCCGACCCGCGGGTACGACATGGTCGAT
>CAYQWI010000296.1:0-3130 GCA_964421165.1 uncultured Natronomonas sp. | reverse complement strand
CGAGATCGTGTATCAGCCGAGGGCGCGTCTCCGGCGGTTCGAGGACGTCGTCGATGAAGCCGCGCTCTGCCGCCGTGAAGGGGTTAGCGAAGGTATCTCGGTACTCCTCGATGAGCTCTTCGCGGCGGGCCTCCACGTCGTCGGCGTCGGATAGCTCGTCGCGGTAGAGGACGTTGACGGCGCCTTTCGGTCCCATGACAGCGATCTCGGCGGTCGGCCACGCGTAGTTTACGTCCGCTTCGAGGTGCTTCGACGCCATCACGTCGTATGCGCCGCCGTACGCCTTCCGGGTGATAACTGTGAGAAGCGGGACGGTCGCCTCGCTGTACGCGTAGAGCAGTTTCGCGCCGTGTTTGATGATCCCGTTGTGCTCTTGGTCCGTGCCGGGCATGAATCCGGGAACGTCGACGAACGTCACGATCGGGATGTTGAACGCGTCGCAGAACCGGACGAACCGACTGCCCTTCAGCGAGGCGTCGATATCGAGCGTCCCGGCGTTGAAGCGAGGCTGGTTCGCGACGATGCCGACCGATCGGCCGTCGAGACGACCGAACCCGGTCACGAGATTGCGGGCGTACGCTTCGGCGACCTCGAAGAAGGAGTCCTCGTCGACGATTCGATCGATAACGTCGACGATGTCGTAGGGTTTCTGCGGCTGGTTCGGGACGATCTCCGTCAGTTCGTCGTCACGTCGGTCTGGGTCGTCCCACGGTTCGACGCGCGGCGGATCTTCGACGTTGTTCGAGGGGAGATACGAGAGCAGATATCGGATATCGTCGAGCGCCTCCTTCTCATCGGCGGCCGAGAAGTGGGCGACGCCGGAGTCCGCGGTGTGGGTGTTCGCCCCGCCGAGCTCCTCGAACCCGACCTCCTCGCCGGTGACCGTCTCGATCACGTCCGGGCCGGTGATGAACATGTGGCTCGTGTCCTGAACCATGTAGATGAAATCGGTGATCGCGGGCGAGTAGACCGCGCCGCCGGCGCACGGCCCCATGATCGCGGATATCTGTGGAACGACGCCGGAAGCCTTCTGATTGCGGTGGAAGATGTCCGCATAGCCCGCCAGCGAGTCGATCCCTTCTTGAATCCGAGCCCCGGCGGAATCGTTCAGGCCGATTATCGGCGCGCCGGTCTCGATGGCCCGGTCCATCACCTTACAGACCTTCTCCGCGAACGCTTCGCCGAGCGATCCGCCGAAAACGGTGAAGTCGTGTGCGAACACGAACACCGTCCGACCGTCGACCTCGCCGTATCCGGTGACGACGCCGTCGCCGTACGGCTTCTCGTCTTCCATATCGAAGTTCGTACACCGGTGCGTTTTCAGCTGGTCGAACTCCTCGAACGTTCCGTCGTCGAGGAAGTAATCGATTCGCTCTCGGGCGGTGAGTTTCCCTTTCTCGTGTTGTCTCTCGATTCGCTCTTCGCCCCCGCCGAGCTCAGCAGCGCGCTTTTTTTCGCGCACTTCTTCGGTGTTTTCGTCCGTGGTCATATGGCGGTCTTAATCGGGAAACGATTAGCAACCAAAAAGGCGTTCCGCTATCGAGATGGTGAACGGTTCCAGACAGCTAATTCATCCCCTCGCAGCCGACAGGCACTTATCGCCGTGCTGTGAGAGCGTTCGTATGCGCCTCATCGCCCATCGTGGGTTCGCGTCTACTGCTCCGGAGAACACCGTTCGGGCGGTCGAGGCTGCCGCCGGGATCGCCGATGAGATTGAGGTCGACGTTCGGCGGTGTGCGAGCGGCGAACTCGTCGCCGTCCACGACGAGACGGTCGATCGGATTACCGACGGTTCCGGTGCGGTCGGCGAGCACACGTACTCGGAGCTCGCGGAACTGAGCGTTCTCGGAACCGGGGAGGGGATCCCGACGCTTTCGAGCGTGCTCCGGGCGATCCCCGACGAGGTTCGCGCCAACGTCGAACTCAAAGAACGGGGGACGGCGACAGACGCGCTGGATGCGATCGATTCCATCCATCCGAACTCGATCGTGTCGTCGTTTTTCCCGGACGTGCTGGAGAACTGCCGGAGCGCGGACTCGACCGTCCCGCGAGCGTACATCACCGACAACCCGGGACTCGAAAGCGTCGAAATCACCGCTGAAATGGGGTGCGAGAACCTTCACGCGTCGAAAGAGGTCTGTACGCGAGAGCTGGTCTCGGCGGCCCATCGAGCCGGCTTCGACGTCAACGTCTGGACGGTCGATTCGCGCTCCGAAGTCGACGCTCTCGTCGAAACAGGGATCGACGGCGTGATCGCGGATCGACCGGATGTACTGGTCGGTTCACGTGTCTAACGAGCGAGAGTGTCGCCACATCGTCGCTGTGAGGTCGCGATCGGTTTCGGTACTACTAACTCCGGGTCGTTCGATTCTCCGTTCGAGTTAGCAATGAAACTTCACGAGTATCAGGCGAAGGGCGTGTTCGCCGATGCCGGGGTTCCGGTCCCGGACTCGACGCTCGCCTCGACCGTCGACGACGCGGTCGAGGCGGCCGACGACATCGGCTACCCCGTCGCGATCAAGGCACAGGTACAGGTCGGCGGCCGCGGCAAGGCCGGCGGAATCAAACTCGTCGACGACGCCGATGAGGCCCGTGAGGCTGCGGACGCCATCCTCGGAATGGATCTCAAGGGCCTGCACGTCGACCGCGTCCTCGTCGAGGCGGCCGTCGACTTCACCGACGAACTGTACGTCGGCGTGACGATGGACCGCGCGGAGGGGAAGCCGGTCGCGATGGTTTCGACCCGCGGCGGCGTCAACATCGAGGAAGTCGCCGAGGAGGATCCGGACGCCATCGTCCGCGAACACATCGACCCGGCGTTCGGGATGCACCCATACCAGGCGCGAAAGGCCGTCTTCGACGCCGACGTCGACCGCGAGGTCGCCATCGACACCGCATCGATCCTCTCGCAACTGTACGATCTGTGGACCGAAAAGGACGCCACCGAGATCGAGGTCAACCCGCTCATGGTCACGTCCGACGGCGAGGTCATCGCGGCGGACGCCGTGATGAACATCGACGAAGACGCGCTCTTCCGTCAGCCCGATCTCGCGGAGATGGAAGAGGAGGCCGCAGGCGACGAGCTCGAAGCCAAAGCCAACGAGTACGGCTTCGATTACGTCCGGCTGTC
>CAYQWI010000295.1:0-3132 GCA_964421165.1 uncultured Natronomonas sp. | reverse complement strand
ACTAAGGCGAACGCCGCACCGGCGAGAAATCCGGTTAAAAGCGCGAACGAGGCGAGTACGACGGTTGTGCTCATCGCTTCGAGTCTGGATCGGCGAGCCTAATAGGGTTACTTGTCGTCGGCTTCGACGACTTCCGCGACCGCGTCTGCGACATCTTCGTCGACTCGCCACAGATACAGCGTCGCGTAACTCCGATAGGGCTTCCACCGCTCGGCCCGATCGACCATCTCCTCGCGGCTCATCTCGTCGTCGAAGAGCATCTCCATCCCCTTTCGAACCCCCAGATCGCCGACGGGGAACACGTCGGGCCGACCGAGCGAGAACAGGAGCTGCATCTGTGCAGTCCACTCGCCGACCCCTTTTATATCCGTCAGCTCTTCGATAACGACGTCGTCGTCGAGCGCCTCGAAGCACGCGCTGTCGTACTCCGAGGCGAACGCCTCGGCGATGTTGCGGACGTAGCCCGCTTTCTGCCGCGAGAGGCCGCACTCTCTGAGCGTCTCCGCCGCGAGGACGCCTTCCGACGTCACCTCGACCGCCTCGAAGAGACGCTCTCTCGTCGCCTCGGCCGACGCCATCGATACCTGCTGTCGCAACACCGAGACGACGAGTCGCTGGAACATATCCTCCGCCGGCTCCAGTTCCAGACGGCCGTATCGCTCGATCAGCGGGCCGATGTACGCGTCGTTCCGGAGACTATCGTGAGGTGTGGTCACAGTCGATGAACGGGGTCGATTATCAAAACTCGTCCGATTATCAAAACTGGGGAGAACGGGGCCGGTTCGGACGAAGGACAACGCTGCCGACCTCGCTCCGCTCACTCGTCACCGACCTCTTCGTCGGACTCGACCGTCGTTTGAATCTCGCCGCCGACGTCGACCGATGCCGGATGATTGGTGACGGTGACGGTGAACGAATCCGAGACGACTGTCTCGATATCTTCGTCGGGAGCTTCGGCTCTGATTTCGGCAGTCACTTCGGTCGACTCGTCTGAGTCGTCGGAATCGGCTTCGAACGTCTCCGCACTCCATCCTTCCTGAAGGAGGTCAACACTCCCGTAATCGAACGTCTCTTCGCCGTTCGTTCCTTCCAGCGTGGCCGACTCCTCGTATACTGTGATCTCCGTTTCGTCGCCCGTATCGAAGGCGATTTCGAGTTCGACCGCCGTCGAATCGCCGTTGAACCCTTCCCACTCGACGGCGATGACCGGATCGACGTCGATTGAATCGATACTCCCGTCGTGGCTGACGATCTCGTCATCTTCGGCGATCAACTCCTCGGCGGTGACTTCGGCGCGAGCGTGCTCGGACGTCGGGAATAAGACGAACGCCGCCGCGGCGGCACCGAAACTCGTCGCTATCACTGCCCGACGTGGGATTGACGGTCCGTCGTCTTCCTCTGTGAGCATCTCCGCGACGGTTTCGTCGTCGTTCACAGGCGAATCCCCTCCCGATCCGTCCGTAGTTCGAACCCGGCGGCCGACCCGAGCGCCTGTGCGAGATCGTGTGCCAGCCACTCGAGGAGCGATCGCTCCACCGCATCGAAACTGGATCGGTCCTTCGATACACACAGAACGCCTTCCGTCGTCTCGCCCCGAACTGCCGGTACGACCGCGATCGGACGGGACGACGTTTCGTTCCCCTCGTGACGACCCGTCGTCGAATCGATCGACACCGTCGCCGTCCGTATCTCCCCGGTTTCGAGCGCTGCGCTCAGCGTCGAATCGGGAGCCGGTGAGGCACCCTCCTCATTTAAGAGCCCCGACCCGTGATCGGATAGCTCTCCTTCGAAAGTGTGCGTTTCGAGCCACGCACCGCTCGAATCGGTCGTTCCGATCCACGCGAAGTCGTACACATCGTGTGAACAGATCGATCGACACACGCCGTCCGCGATGTCGCTTTTCGTCTCGTTTCGAAGCAGCGTTCTGTTGATGTCGACCACGAGCTCGGTCGCTCGACGGTGCCGGGCCATTCGGCGCTGCTCGACGGCGTTTTCGATTCGGTTCGCGAGAAGCGTATACTGTACCGTCCCGATTTCTTTCTGCAGGTAATCGGTGACGCCCGCGTCGATAGCTTCCGACGCGATCTCGTCGCTTTCTTTCCCCGTCATGAGGATGAACGGGATCCCCGGCCTCCGATCCCGTGCGACGTCGAGAAACGCTAATCCGTTCATCTCAGGCATCTCGAAATCGCTGACGACGCAGTCGATCTCCGTCCGTTCGAGGTGATCGAGCCCCGCCGAAACGCTCGATTCGGTGTGGACCGTCAGATTGTCGCTCGCCGATTCGAGAAACTCGGCTGCCACCCGGGAAAACTCCGGCTCATCGTCGACGTGAAGCACCCGGATCGGGTCGTCCGCCTCGTCGAAAAACGATACCGATCGGACGCTCATACTCCCTCCAACGCGTCCATGTCGTCCGTTCGGAAGACCGATTCCAGTGCCTCGGCCAGTCGCTCGAACTGATCGAGTTTGGTTCGAATCTCGTCGAGTTCGGCTTCGAGTTCCGTCTCGAGTCGATCCAGCTCCGACGCCGTGGTTTCCTGTCGACGCTCGAATCCCTCGACCGTCTCGGTGAACTCGGCTTCGCGTTCGTCGAGTCGATCCCGAAGCGATTCGATGTCCTCGTTCGCGGTTTGTTGCTCCGTCCGGAGTTTGTCGATCGAATCGTCCAACGCCTCAAGTTCCGTTTCGATGCCGTTGATCGCGCCGTCCGCTTCGTCGGCGAACTCCTGGAACGTCCCGCGTTCGTCGACGAACTGCTCGAACATCTCGACGTAGGCCGCCAGATCGTCCAGCCGGGATTGAACGTGTGACAGCCGAAGTTCGTCGGATCGGGACGGCTCTTCGTCAGATCGAGCCGTTTCGGCCGACAGATATGCTCGGAGCGCATCGAGGTCTTCTTCAGGGACAGTCCCGGCTTCGAGCTCCTCGATGAGCGTGGCGCAGACGCCCTTCGACGTCATCTCGGATTCGCGGGATTGGTCCGGATTCTCCTTTCGGGGTGGTTGTTCCGAATTGCTCCCGTCAGATGGTCGTTCCGAGTCGTTCTGTTCGGCCCGTTCCGATTCACGTTCTCGTGAATGTTCGGATTCGTCGCTCGATTCGTCGTTCAACTCGTCGCTCGATTCGTCG
>CAYQWI010000294.1:0-3133 GCA_964421165.1 uncultured Natronomonas sp. | reverse complement strand
ATCCCAATCCAGCGGCGCGGTGCCGTGGGATTCCTCCGCGTTCACGCGGAGGAGGATGTCAATCGAATCGCTATCCTATTCTTATCAATGAGCTTGTTTAGAACAGTTGGAGGGAAGTTCGAAGAGACGAAACAGGCGTTTGTCGGGGGCGCGGAGTCGGAGTATATCTGCCAATCGTGTGAGGAGCCAGTGGTCGAAAACTATGAACACTGTCCTCACTGTGGCGACGGATCGGTCGCCCCCGTCGAGTAATCGATGCTAACGGTCGCTGTCGTGGAGACTCTCTAAAATTTCGGGATCGGTCCGGAACTTCAACACGTTCGTCACGACGGTGTTGCGCAGGTTCTGGATGACCGCGCCGTGTTTTTTATAAAACTCGTGGATCCACTTCGATTGGGCGTCCCGTGTCGGGAACATCATCACCGATTTCCACTGATACTCGCCGTCCGAGAGGAAGTAAAACAGCGTGTTCGGCGAATCTCGGATGAACTCCATCGCTGGGCGCCACCCGGCGTCGAAGTTTTCGGGGTTGAATTTGAACTCGAACAGCGCGAAGTGAAAGTACTCCTCGTTGGGGATGATCGCCTCGCGGAAGACGCCCTCCTCGCGCATCCCGCGGATCGATTCGGAGACGGTGACGTGTGAGACGTCGATGTCGTACTTTTCTTCGAGGATTCGTGCCAGATCCCGCGAGGAAAGCTGTGGATCTCGCGAAAGCTCCCGTAACACCAACACGTCCCGCTCTTTGAACTCCCAATCCGGTGAGTCGCTCGAACCCATATCCGTTACTCACCGCCCCCCGTGGTGTCTGTTTCGGTGAGGAACGCGCGGAGTTCCTCACGATACGCGTCGGGGCGATCCTCAACGATCCAGTGGTACGCCTCGGACAGTTCGACGACGGCCCCGCCGAGGTCCGTCGCCAGCCGCTCGCCGTACTCGATCGGCTGCATCGCGTCATCGGACGCCCACAAACACAACACCTCGGCGTCGATCGCGTCGTACTCGATCTCGGTAGTGTGGTTCGTGTTCGTCGCGACGGCCGCGCGAGCGAGCGCGAGTTTGCCGTCCTCGCGGAGCCACGGTGCTTTCATTCCCTCGACGAACTCGGAGTCGGCCTCGCCGTAGGTGCCGTCCCCGAACGCGAAATCGAGTTTGCCCTCGAGCTCGTCGTCGTCCATGTCGACGGTGCTCGGGAGACCCAGCCCCGAAACGAACTCAACGGGCCACGAATCATAACAGACGGCGTTCGACGCCACGAGTCGGTCGACCCGCTCGGGCGAGTGTGCGGCGAACCGTAACGCGACCCCGCCGCCGATGTCGTGAGCGATGAGCGTGACGCGGTCCTCGCCGAGATCGTCGAGCAGTTCCCCGAGCATCGCTTCCTGCGCTCGGATCGATCGGTCGAAGCGGTCGCGGCGATCGGAGTTACCGTAACCGAGCATGTCGGGGACGACGACGCGGAACTCGTCCTCGAAAGCCGGCGCGATGTCCCGCCACAGGAACGACCACGTCGGGATGCCGTGCAAAAAGACGAGCGTCTCGGCCGCGCTGTCGGTCGATGGACCGCTCTCATAGTAAGCGACCGACAGTTCGTGTCCGTCGACAGTGACCGCCGTCTCCGATTGGGCCGCGCTCCACTCGTCGTGGTTCATAACACCCGCTCCGCGATGATGTTCTTTTGAATCTCGCTCGTCCCCTCGTAAATCTTCGTGATCCGAGCGTCTCGGTAAAAGCGTTCCGCGGCGTGATCCGTGACGTAGCCCGCGCCGCCGTGGACCTGGATCGCCTCGTCGGCGACGTCGACGGCGTGTTCGGAGGCGAACAGTTTCGCCATCGAAGCCAACCTGACGACGGTGTCGTCGGTCTCCCCGCCGAGGTGGCTCGCCGCGCGGTACGTCAGAGAACGGGCGGCCTCGACGTTCGTCGCCATCTCCGCGATCTTGTGTTGAATCGCCTGGAACTCCGTTATCTTCTGTCCGAACTGTTCGCGCTCGTTCGCATAGGAGACGGCAGCGTCCAGCGCCCCCTGTGCGGCTCCGAGTGCCTGTGCGGCAACGCTGACCCGCCCGGACGCGAAGAAATCCATCAGCTGATAGAACCCCTCGTTTTCCTCGCCGATGACGTTCGATTCGGGGACGCGAACGCCGTCGAGAACGATCTCCGCGAGATCGGAGGCGTGGATCCCGAGTTTGTTGTCGATCTTCGTCGGCGAGAATCCGTCCGTCTCGGTCGGGACGAGAAACGCGGTGATCCCCCGATGCGGCGGCTCCGCGCCGGGATCGGTCTTCGCCATCACGACGGCCACGTCGGCGACGGTGCCGTTCGTGATCCACATCTTGGTGCCGTCGATGACGTACTCGTCACCGTCCGTGTTCGCGACCGCCTCCATCCCCGCAACGTTCGAGCCGTGGGCCGGCTCCGAGATGCACGAACACGAGACTGCATCGCATTCGACGATCTGTGGTAGCCACTCCTCTTTCATCCACTCGTCGCCGTACGCCAAGAGCATCGACGTGCCGAACCCCGCAGAGCTGATCGCGGAACCGATTCCGGGATCGGCGCGCCAGAGCTCTTCAGTTACGAGACACCGGGACAGCGAGTCCATGCCGGCACCCCCGTACTCGGTCGGAACGTGGGGAGCAACCAGATCGAGTTCGGCGGCCGCCCGACGCAGCGCCTCGGGATACTCGCGGGTCTCGTCGTGTTCTCGGGCAACCGGCTTGATCTCGGCGTCCGCAAACTCGCGGACGGCCGCCCGTATCGCCTCGTGTTCTGCCGACAGTTCGAACGACATACCTCGTTCTTTCGGTTCCATTGAAAAATAGATTGTCCACAAAATCGAACAGCGTTAAACGAGAACGGGATCTTCGGTCAGCGTCCTTCGAACTCTGGAGGTCGTCCGTCGATGAACGCGGTCGCGCCCTCCTCGTGGTCTCGGGTCGCGAAGACGGCCGCCTGCGCCGCCGCCTCGTTGTGGAGTGCGTCTTTCAGCGAAACGTCGAACCCCTGCTCGATGAGCTGTTTCGAGGTCCGGAGCGCGATCGTCGGACCGGTCGCGATAGGTTCGATAAACTCGTCCGTCTGCTCCTCGAAATCGTCCTCGAAGACGTGGTTGAACAGACCGATATCGGCC
>CAYQWI010000293.1:0-3136 GCA_964421165.1 uncultured Natronomonas sp. | reverse complement strand
ACCGACAAACTGGTCTGAATGAACTGCCTTCTGTCGGGATACTGGTCTGAATGAACTGCCTTCTGTCGGGATACATGACATCGTTCAGCCGACACTGGAGCCTTCCTGTCGCAAGAGTACGAGCATCGAGAGTCCTGAAATAAGAACCAAAAGGAGGGCGGGGATGGCCGCGTATCGATACGCGAGTGCGGCCTGTGCGTCCCAGATAATGATAACGAGCGTATCCATCCCGATCGGCTGAAGCATGAGCGTCATCGGTAACTCTTTCATCGTCGTCAAAAACACGAGAACGGCCCCGGCGACGACCCCCGGTGCGATCGTCGGCAACGTGACTCGCCGAAACGTTTCGATCCGTCCGGCGTTGAGCGTTCGAGCTGCTTCGATGGTGCTGTCGTCGATCTGCAACACCGACGAGCGCACGGTTCCGACCGCTTGTGGGAGGAACCGGACCACATAGGCGAACACGAGCAACAACACGCCTTCCCGGTACAGCGACGGAAGTGTTCTCGTTCCGAGGAACACCAACGCGAGCCCGATCACGATCCCCGGTACCGCGAATCCGATGTACGTCGCCCGCTCGAGTATTCGAGAAAACATCGAGTTCGTCCGTCCGGAGTAGTACGCGACCGGCAGGGCGAACAGACATGCGACCAGCGCGGCCAACAGGGCGAGATACACGGAGTTGATCGCGAACTCGGGGTGAAACTGCAGCGACGGGATCGGATCGCCGCGGCTTCGGAACAGCCAGTTGAGAAAGATCACGATCGGCACGACGATCGTAACCGTTCCGAGCGTCGTGACGAATCCCATCGCGGGCCATCTCCACCGACCGAGGCGGACGATATCACCACGGCTCGACCCGCCGCTTGCGTCCTCATCACGTCCGATCCCGGCTTCGATAACGAGGATGACGGCGACTATCGCGACCAACTGCAGCGCGAGCAAGGCGGCGTATTCGACCGCGAACCCACCGAACTCCCAATAAATCGTGCTGGTAAATACCCTCGCTTGCATGAACGCGGGCGTCCCGAAATCCGAGACGGCATACAGCGCTGCAAGTAGCGCCCCGGCGGCGATTCCCGGACGGATCTGTGGGAGTGTGACGCGACGGAACGCTTCCCACCGCCCGGCGTTGAGCGTCCGAGCGGCGTCGACGAGGGAGGTATCCATCGATAACAGGGCGGCCCGCGTCGTCAAGAATACGTACGGATACGTGTACAGCGTGATGATGAACACGGCACCGGGGAGGCCATCGATCCGGGGAATCGTCATTCCCAAGAGCGTATCGATCTCTCCGCCGGAGCCGAACATCGAAACGAACGCGATCGCACCGATGTAGCTCGGGATCACGAGCGGGAGCGCAGCGACGACGGTCCATACGTGGGGATACGGGAGATCGGTTCGCGTTGTCAACATCGCCAAGGGCACGCCTAAGAGGATCGAAAACGTGGTGACGAACGCCATCAAAACGATGCTGTTGAGCGTGATCGACGCCGTCTGTGATGAGGCGATAAGTCCGTATGCGCGAGTGGCGTCGACCGTTATCGCCTCCCTGACGATCCAAAACATCGGTGTCACGACGAGTAACGCGACGACGGCGCTCGAAAGCGTCAGCGCGATCATCCATGGATCGAGACGGTCGATCGACTCTCGAAGCCGGTTTCGACGTTCGCGTTCGCCGTGATCGTGTGTGTCCGAGCTCATCGTCCGTCTGGCTTCGGTCCTCGAATCGTCGAGGATACGCGGATCGTCCCGGTGATACCGCACTTCGAGGGGTTCGGTTCTCCGAGCCGTTATCGCCCGGATACGCTCGGGGTCGTTAAAACGTCGTCGTGATACGCCCGCAAAACGAGTAGCGACGTTCCTATACTGTCATCCCGCCTTCGTTGATGAGATCTTGGGCGGCCTGCAGCTCCATATCGAAGCTCCCGAGATCGAACTCGGGCGGGTTGAGCTCTTCGAGATCCGGCAGCGGACCAACGTAGTCGACGCCCTCGACGACCGGATACTCGCCGTTGACCTCCATCATGAACTCTTGGCCTTCCGCAGCGACGAGATGGCGGGTGAACTCCGCGATGAGTTCGGGATCATCGACGTCGTCCGTAACGGCGATCCCGGCGACGCTGAACAGGGACCCGGCGTCGTTGTCGGTGAACGCCAGCCGAACCGGTGCGTCGGGGTCTTCGTTGACGATTCGGGCCGCGTAGTAGCTGTTACCGAGCGCGATGATCGGATCGTCGTCGCCGCCCTGGTTGACTGCTCTCGCTTGATCGCCGCCGCTGGAGAAGAGCTGTGGATCCTGGTCCATGAAGTCCGAGATCCACTGACGAGTCTCGTCTTCACCGTGGAGTTCGACCATCGCCTGGATGAATCCACGGAAGGTGCCGGAGTTCGGACGCGTCGACATAATCCCTTCGAGGCGAGGATCGGTCGCGTACTCGAATACGCTCGTCGGGAGTTCATCCCAACTGTCGAACTCCGTTTCGTCGAGTCGATCGCTGTTGTACTGAACCGAGCGAACACGTCCGCTCACGCCGGTCCAGAACCCGTCAGTTTCCCGAAATCGTTGTGGAACGGCGTCAACGACGTCCTGGGGGAGCTGTTGAACCAACCCTTCGTCGTGGACGGCGACTAACGCGCCGGGATCCTGCGAATAAAACACGTCTGCCGGTGTCGCGCTTCCCTCCTGAACCAACTGGTTGACCTGCACGTCGTTGTCGTCGTAGTCGCGGTTGATCGTGAGTCCGTCGTACTCTTCTTCGAGCATCTCGAAGACGAGATCGATCTGGTCGCGGGTTCGTCCGGAATAGACGGTTATCTCACCTTCGAGATCGCCGAGATCGTCCCAGCTAACTGCGGTGGAGTCGACCGGCGTCCCGAGCGGTTCCGCCTCTGCGACGGTTTCCGGCCCGGAAGCCCCACCGTTGCCATTGCCGTTCTCGTTGCCATTTCCGCCGTTTCCATTGCCGTTACCGCCTCCGGTACAGCCGGCGAGCCCGACCGCGCCGATGACCGCACTCCCCGCTGTAGCGAGGAACGGGCGTCTACGAACGGTGTTTACGTGTTCTTTGGTGTCGCTGGTGTCTCTCTGCATACTGGTTTAGGTGCACCTAAAATCCTTAATGCTGTCGATGTT
>CAYQWI010000292.1:0-3138 GCA_964421165.1 uncultured Natronomonas sp. | reverse complement strand
GCGCTCTTCATCTTGCACGCGGTTGCTGACAGGTTTTGGAGAAGAAAGGGATGAAAACTATTCTATGACACGCTGAGAGCACGTGTATCGAGATTGTCGTAGCTACGGCGTCACACGCTCGTATATGTGACAAATGTCGAACGTATGGGGGGCATTTATAAGCGGTTCGAGCCACCGAGTCGTGTGGGTATATATGCACATCGTGTCGGACGAGGTTTTTTATAGGCACCCCATTCGACGCGCGTGAGAATCGATATAAGTGCTCCACCCAACGCACGGGTATGCGAATCGCCCCCTTCGCGCTGGAGCGCTGGTTTGCCGAGGTCGAAGCCGACGCGGATATCATGCTCGCGGAGAGCGGCGTCCGTCCGCTCTCGGCCGACCGGTTCGACACCGATCCCGGGACGTTGGGCTACGTCGTCCCGACCGCCGGCGACCCGGAGTTCAGAGCCGAGGTCGGCACCCATCACGGACGGACCGCCGACGAGACGATATTCACCTGCGGGACACAGGAGGCGAACCTCCTCGCGTTGCTCGCGCTCGTCGACACCCACGCCGTCGTCGTGACGCCGACGTACGGGTCGTTTCCCGGACTCGCCGAATCGCTCGGCGACGTGACGACCGTTCAACTCGACGCGCCCGAGTGGACGCTCGATCCCGAGTCGGTCGCCGCGGCGCTGCGACCCGACACGGACGTCGTCGCCGTCGTCAATCCGAACAACCCGACCGGACGATACCACGACGAGGCGACGATGCGGGACCTCTACGAACACTGTGCGGACAACGGAACGTATCTCCTGTGCGATGAAGTGTACCGACTGCTCGCGTCGGATCCGATCGAACCGGTCGCGAGCTACGGACGCTACGGCGTCTCGACGGGGGGCGTCTCCAAATCGTTCGGGCTCGCCGGGGTCCGGTTCGGGTGGCTCTGCGGCCCGAGCGCCGTCGTCTCGGCCGCCGAAAACTGGAAGGATTACACGACGATCTCACCGCCGACGTTCGGTCACCACGTCGCCGAGCAGGCGTTCGAGCGGCGCGAGGAGATTCTCGAAGAGAACCGCGAGCACGTCGCCGGGAACCGCGAGCGAGTCGAGGCGTTCCTCGAAGAGTACGGACTCGGGTGGTCCGATCCCGACTGCGGCGTCAACGCCGTTATCGAAGTCCCCGACGGATTCGCGGGCGGGCGGTCGTTCTGTCGAAGTCTCGTCGCTGAGGAGTCGGTGGTTCTCGCCCCTGGCGAGGCGTTCGACCGATCCGAATGGTTCCGGATCGGCTTCGGGTTGCCGCGCGAGGAGCTCGACGAAGGGCTGTCGCGACTCGGTTCGTTTCTCGATCGTCACGCCCGGTAGTCTCGGTTCGCCCGCCGAACGAGCCGTTCGATCCGTGCGTCCATCGGGGGATGCGTCGATAACAGTCGAATCAATGATCCCTCCTCGTCGCCGTGGATGTACAGCGGCGAGAGCGGGCCCCAGCCCGGTGTTGCAGCGCGCTGGATCTTCACGAGCGCCCGAGCGAGCGCGATCGGGTTGCCGGTCGCCTCGACGGCCCGATCGTCCGCGGCGTACTCCCGTCGTCGGGAATGTGCCCGAAGCGGCAGCGTCAACAGCAATAATAGGAGGACGACAAGTTGAGCGGTTCGCCACTGGACGACGGCCAGATGCGTGAAAAACGGGCGCGGTGACTGTCCACGGAGCCACGAAGTCGCCCGGAAACCCCCGCCCACGAGCAATCCGACCGGCAACAATAAGAAATAACAGATCCCGGTGACCGTCCGGACGGCGGTGTATCCGAGCGTCTGTATCAATCCGTCGTTGCCTTCCAGGTGTGCGAGTTCGTGGGCGACGATCGCTTCCAGTTCCGCTCCAGAGAGCCGTCGAAACAGCCCGATATCGATGACGATCGCGCCGCCTCGAGATGAGCCGATCGCGAAGGCGTTCGGTTCGCCCAGACGGGCGGCATACAGCGTGACATCCTCGACATCGAACGCCGGTCGGATCGATTCCAGCCGAGCGTGTAGCCTCGGGGCGTCGGTCGGCGTTATCTCGACCGGGTCGAGATCGCGAAGCAATCCT
Source organism: uncultured Natronomonas sp. (assembly GCA_964421165.1). Lineage (GTDB taxonomy): Archaea > Halobacteriota > Halobacteria > Halobacteriales > Haloarculaceae > Natronomonas. The sequence continues at coordinate 1,066 of CAYQWI010000292.1, read as the reverse complement.
TCGGTACCGAGACGATAGCTGAGATAGCCGACGACGAGCGTCGCGATCGCGAAATAAAACGCGATTCGGATCGGATCGGGGCTACTTTCGAACACCGACACGAGGAGTTGATAGCCAACGAGCGCGACGAGCGCGTACAGAAACAGAAGTACCACACCGACGAGCGCCATCGAGAGCCGCAGCCAGAGCCGTCGCATACCTTCCGTTCGAACGGAATCGTCAGGAGCCTTTCGTCGGTTCGAAACGCTACTCGACGCCCGTCACGTCGGTCACCGTTCCGACGCCCTTCGAGCGACCTTCGCGGAAGACGAACCGCTGTCCCTCCTCGATCGCGTACGGGCGGAACTTGAACCTGATCCGGGCGTAGCCGGTGTCACCCGGAAGCAGCTGGCCGCCTTCCGGATGGATCGAAACCGTCTCGCTCACCGTCTCGAGGTGGACGACCGGCTCGTATCCGTCGTCGATCCGGGTCGGATGGTTCAACACCATCACCTCCGCCTCGAACTCCCTGACGGCCGTCGGCTCTGATTCGCGGGGAAGCAACACCATCCCGCGATCGAGTTCGCTTTCGTCGATCCCTTTCAGCGCGATTCCGACGATCCGACCCGCTGCGGCCTCATCGACGCGATGGTAGTGCATCTCGATCGATCGAACCTCGACCGCTCGGAACGAACCGTCCGAAAGCGGTCCGGCGAGCAGTTCGTCGCCGACCGCGACTCGCCCCGATCGGATCGTCCCCGAGGCGACCGCACCGACGCCGGTGACGTTGTAGGTCCGATCGACGTACATCGAGAAGTCCCCGGCTTCAGCGCCCGTTTTCGGCAGCCGCTCGAACAACTCGTCGAGCGTCGAAAGCCCCAGCTTCGACACCGCGCTCGTCGTCACGACGGGAACGACCTGCTCGCTTATCTCGTCGAGTGCCGCCTCGATCCCGTGCCGTTCGACCGATAGCGGAGTTCGATCGACGCCCCGAAGCAGCCGTTCGACCTCGCGTTCGACCTCGCGGCGACGCTCCTCGGTCACCGCGTCGGCTTTCGTGATCGCGACGATCGTCGGCAGTTCGGTC
>CAYQWI010000291.1:0-3145 GCA_964421165.1 uncultured Natronomonas sp. | reverse complement strand
CGGTCGGATACGGCGGCGGCGTGTCGATGATGTAGTCGGGGCGCTCGTCGTCGTCCGCGTAGCTGTACACGTCCGAGTCGAGCCACTCGTCGCGCCATTTCTGTTCTGCCGCTTCGGGATCGTAGCTGTCTGGAACCTCGCTCATGATTGATCTCGCGTAGACCGGTCGGTAGGGGACAAGCACGTGCGCGCGACGGGAGAAGACGCGCGATTACAGCCCGCGTACTACCGATCGGGTCGCGCTCATATCGGTTGGGTCGTCCGTTCCGAATAAAAAGCTTCGCTTATGTGGATTCTCGGTCGACGAGCCGGGCCACGAGTAGAGCCGTTACGCAGACTCGTCGACGTACAGCGTTCCTTCGACGTAGTCCTGCAGCTCTTTGCGAACCGCCTGGAGCCACTCGTCGTCGTTGGATGTCGCATACCGGAACAGCGCCCCCGAAAGAACCGTGTGGATCATCTGCGCCGTCCGTTCGGGGGCAACGTCCCGAAACACGCCCCGTTCGATGCCGGTTTCGACGATCGCCTCGATTCGCTCCTGAAAGAACTGGTCGCTCCGGGTGTAATAGTCCCTGTATGCTCGATTGTGCGGAGCCTGCCCCCGCAACTCGGCGAGCGCCCGGACGAACTGTCGGTCCTCCGGCGGCGCGTCGGTGAACAGCAACCAATCGCAGAGACACTCCAGCTCCTCTCGGGGATCGGAGGCGTGTCCCATGTCGTCGCGGTAGTTTTCGAGCATGAACTCCAGGCAGGCCAAAAGCAGATCGTCCTTGCCGTCGTAGTGGTGATAGATGAGCGAAACGCTCTTGTCGAACTCCTCGCCGATCCGATCGATCGTCAGATCCGCATACCCGTGTGCACAGAGCGCACGATAGGCGGCCGCGAGGATCTCCTCGCGGGTCGAACCGGGATCCTCAAAGACGTCCATTGTAGATACCTCTGCGGAGCGCCAGCAAAACGCTCACGGATCGAGCGGGATCGGGATCCGGGATCGAGGCGAGCGAAGCGGAGAACGATGCGGTGGACATATGCCACATAGAGTCCCCAGTGCGTTAACCGTTTTGAATAAACGTTCAATCAAAAGCGTTATACGCGGCCCGCGACATTGTTAGCGTGATGGATTGGTCCTTTCCTCCCGCTGACGCGGCCCCCAACATCCGTTTCGAACGAACCGATTTCTCTCTCCAGACGATTGGCCACTTTATCTCGGCTGAATCGAACAGGTGAACGCCGTGCGATCGCCCCGGATCAGCTCACTCGCGCTCGCTTTCGTCGTTTTCCTCGTCTGTATGTTCACCGCGGCCGCACTGTTCGCCGGCGGAGCCGCCGGGATGTCCCAAGGCGAACCCGAATTGAACGGCTATCTCCCCGAAAACGAGGTCGCACCGGGAACCGAATCCGAGTTTGTCATACGTGTTCAAAACGACGCACACGTCCGAACCGGATCTGCCACTGAAGCGATTACCACCGCACGCGCTGTCAGGGTCGAAATAACCGACGAAGGGCCGTTCGACGTCCGAACGGGGGAAACCCCGATCGGGGCGATCCCCGACGGGAGCGCCTCAAACGCCGATTTCCGTGTTACTATTCCAGAAGACCTCGAGCCCGGAACCTACGAGATAGAGGCTCGAATCCGCTACTCCGTAACGAACCGACAGAGTTCGAGCGGTGATCAACGACTCTCTCGAAGCACTCGCGAGACGCTCGAGGTGCGAGTGACCGACGACGCGATCTTCGCCGTCGGGAACGTGACCACCGACGCCCAGCCCGGAACGACGGGCGAGGCCGAGATCGAACTCGAAAACGTCGGCTCGGCGACCGCCTACTCGACCACCGCGACGATCACCGGCGGGGGCGGCGTCACGATCGATGGGGAGCGCGCCGAGGCGTTCCTCGGGGACTTCGAACCCGGCGAGAGCCGAACCGTGAACGCCGACGTGGAGATCCTCGAATCGGTGGCCAGCGGAGACAAGCCGATCGAGGCCGCCTTCGAATACAGAGACGAAAACGGCATCGAGCGCGAGGAGCCCAGAACGGCGACCGGGAGTCTCACGCCGATCGAGGCCCAGTCGTTCACCGTCACGGAACTCGAGGATACGCTTTCGGTCGGCTACGACGGCCGTATCTTCGGAAGCGTTCGAAACGACGGACCGGTAGAGATCACGGACGGCGTGTTGGTGGTCGAACCGGCGAGCGATTCGATCACGATCGAAGAACGGCGGATCGCGTTGCCGACGCTCGCTGCCGGTGAGTCGACCGACTTCGAGTTCCCGACCGACGTAAGCGGGCAGGCCGATCCGGGCGCGAGACAGATTCGGTTCACGCTCGAGTACGCGAACGACGGCCGAGTCACGACGACCGTCGGGCCGGTTTCAGAGCGCGTCGTCGTCGACGACAGACGGGACGCGTTCACGATCGACGGAGAGGAGGTCACCGTCGCCCAGAGTGAGACGACCGAACTCTCGCTTTCGATCACGAACGAACGACCCGAAACGCTCCGGAACGTCAACGCGAAGCTCTACACCGACAGCCCACTCTCGACGACGAGTGACGAAGCGTTCATCAACGAGCTACAGCCGGGCGAGACAGGCGAGATCCGATTCGATCTGCGTGCCGAAAGTGACGCGATGGCGAAGACCTACCGGGTCGAGCTCGACTTCCAGTACGAGACCGAACGTGGCGAGACGGTCCTCTCCCGGACGTATCAACACCCCGTCGAGATCACAGAACGGGTCGAAGACGGCGACGAAGGGATACCTGTCGGAGCGATCGGCGTCGCCGTCGTGATCGTCGCAATCGGAGCCGGTCTCTGGTGGCGGCGCAGGGACTGACGGATGTCCGACCCGGACACCGCCGAAGGCGGCCGATCTGATCCGTTCACCAGACGAGTGAATCCGCTCATAACGAACCGTCCCTGGACAGTTGTCGTCATCTTTCTCGCGGTCACGGTGCTTTTCTTCGGGGGCGTCGGTGCCGGCGGCGAACAGCAGGCAGGCACCGATCAGTTCACCGAAGAACTCGAGGAGTTCGAGGCTCTCGAGGACATGGAGGAGAACTTCGATCGAGGGACGCGCGAGACCGGCGGAGCCAGCGCGAACCTCTTTTTAGAGGAGTCGAACGTCCTCTCGAAGCCGAGCCTGCTGCG
>CAYQWI010000290.1:0-3186 GCA_964421165.1 uncultured Natronomonas sp. | reverse complement strand
CGATATCCAACGTATGATGTATGTCAGAGCGAACCAAGGAGTCCGCGAAGTCACGCGAGCGGTCGCCGTTCGAGCGATACCACGAGCGGACGGAGACGTCCCGCGAACACTACGAAGAGGCGTGTTCGTACATGCCGGGTGGGAACACGCGGGAAGTGCTCTACTACGAACCGTATCCGGCGTATCTCACCGACGGCGACGGGGCCTCTGTCGTCGACGCAGACGGGAACGAGTATCTCGATTTCCTCAACAACTACACGGCGCTGATCCACGGACACGCCCCGCGGGAGAGTTCGAAAGCCGCCATCGACGCGATCCGCAGCGGGAGCGCTCCCGGTGGGCCGACGCCCGAAGAGATCGAGTGGGCCCGTCATCTCGTCGACCGAGCCCCGGCGGTCGAGAAGATTCGCTTTACGAACTCCGGGACCGAGGCGACGATGAACGCCATCCGGGCCGCGCGTGCGTACACCGGAAACGACGTCATCGCCAAGTTCGAGGGAGCCTACCACGGAACCAACGACGACGCGCTGATGAGCGTTCATCCGCCGAGTCACCTGACTGGAGCCGCCGACGATCCCGACAGCGTCCCCGAATCGGCGGGGATCCCCGAGTCCGCGCGCGAGGCGGTAATTACGCTGCCGTTCAACGACGCCGACGCCACCATCGAGAAACTGGACCGGCATCGCGACGACCTCGGCGGAGTGTTGATCGCACCGTACATGGGGTCGTCAGTGGTACCGATCGACGACGAATTCGCCGAGGCACTCGCCCAGTGGACCGATCGGGAGGATGTCCCGCTTATCTTCGATGAGGTGATCTCGTTCCGCGTCGCTCACGGCGGAGCGCACGCCGCGTTGAACGTCGATCCCGACCTGGTCACGTACGGGAAAGTCATCGGAGGTGGCTTCGCGGTCGGCGCGTTCGGCGGCAGCGAGGAGCTGATGGCCCCGTTCGATCCGCGAGGCGGAGCGGACATCCTCCACTCGGGGACGTTCAACGCGAACCCGGTCACCGCCGCAGCGGGGTTGGCCGCCCTCGAGAAGTTCGACGAGAGCGAGGTCGAACGGCTCAACGAGCTGGGCGCGTATCTGGCAGATTCGAGCCGCGACGTGATCGAGGGGCGAGGACTGAACCTCCAGATCAACCGCATCGGCTCGCTTTTCAAACTCTATCTGACGCCGCACCCGGTCGAGACGTTCCGCGACAAAGGCGGACACGAGGAGCTCGAACGGCAGCTGTTCCACGAGCTTCTAGGGGAGGGTGTCCGGCTCTCCTCGAGCCTCATGGGCTGTCTCTCGACGCCGATGGACGAGGCAGCCGTCGATCAGTTCACCGAGGCGCTCGATACGGCGCTCGGCCGGCTGCGCCCGGCGTTCGAAGCTCGAGCACCGGCGCTCGTCGAGTAGCGGCCGGAGAACGGAAGTCGGGTCACTGCGGGACGACAGAGATAGCCTTCCCCCGATCGATCGCGGTTTCGAGTTCCTCGGCGATGGCCGATCCGCGCGAGACCTGAATCTCGCCGCCTCGGGAGACCGTCGCGGTGAAGAGGTACTCGTCGTCGGCTCTGACCTCGACGGTCTCGCCGTGGTGTCCCTCGATCGGGACGATGACGTGTCGGTTCGTGATCTCGGGCGTGACGATCTCACCGGTAGGCGCGCTGGACGTCGAGGAGCCGCCCGATCTCCCGCTGGGACGCTCGGAGAACGTCCGCACGTCGATGTCGATCCCGAGCCGATCTTCGATCTGGTTGATCCGACCGCCGCCCTTGCCGATGACGTAGGAGATGTCGTCGTCTTCGACCCAGACGACCGCCGTGTTCGAGCCCTGCAGTTCGACCTCGACGTGGCCGTGTGCGACCGATCGAATCTCGCGTTCGATCTCCTGTTTCGCGACGCGCTCGACGCCGGTCTCGCCGCCGCCGTCGGTCGCGCCGTCGAGCGGCACCGTGACGACCTGTCGGTTGAACGTGTAGATCTCGTAGGCGGGCTTTCCGGTCTCGAAGTCGTTGATCACGATGACCGGTCGGGCGAGATCCTCCTCGACGAGGCCGTGCGGGACTTTCACTTCGGTCGTCACGTCGTAGACCGTGTGTACCTGCCCGGCTTCGATGTAGACGACGGTGTCGACGACCTGCGGGATCAGGCCCAACTCGACGCGTCCGACGAGCCGCTGGAGGGCGTCGATCGCACGCGTCGCGTGAACGACGCCGATCATCCCGACGCCGGCGAGCCGCATGTCCGCGAAGGTCTCGAAGTCCGAGGTTTTCCGAACCTCGTCGTAGATCGTGTAGTCGGGCCGCACCATGAGAAGCGAGTCGGCGGTGTTCGCCATCGACCCGTCCAGTTCGGTGTACTGGGTGATCTCGGGGCCGACCTGCAGGTCGCGGGGTTTCTCCATCGTCTTGACAGCGTAGCCCGAACCGTTGAGGAACTCCGCGACGGCCTGCGCGAACGTCGATTTCCCCGCACCGGGAGCCCCGGAGATGAGGACGCCGCGCTGGTGTTCGGTGAACCGCTCCCGGAGGTCGTCAGCGTGCTCGTAGTCGTCGAGATCCGTCTTCACGATCGGCCGGACGGCGGTGACCTCGATCCCGTCCGCGAAGGGCGGCTCCGCGACCGCGATCCGCATGTCCCTGATCTGGACGATCGTCATTCCGGTGTGTGAGAGTTCGACGAACCCCTCGCTGTCGGCCCGGGCGACGTTGATGACGTTATCGGCGATCGCGCGCATTTCGGCCTCAGTCAGCGGCTCGTCGCCGATGTGTTCGTACTGCATCTCGCCGATCGTGCCGCGTTTGGCCATCGGTCGGACGCCGGTTTTGAGATGCACCGACATCGCGTCCTCGTCGAAGTACGATTCGACCGTGAGTTCCGGGTCGTCCTCCGTCCGGGGTTCGACGTACTCGACGGCGATCCCCTTCGCCTTCGCGACTTCGCTTTGAACGACGTCGCTCGTCAGAAGCGTCGCGTCGTGGCGGGCGGCGAGATCGCGGATCAACGCGTCGATCTCGCCCTCGCCAGCGTCCCGCTTCTCGATCGCGTCAGGGCGGCGGCCGACGTACTCCAGTTCGATCCGTCCCTCGTCTGCGAGTTCGGCGAGCCGCTGGAGCTCTTCGAGCCCCGACCAGCCGCTGTCGCGGCCGTCGTTGGCCTGTGCCTCCAACTCGCCGACGACCGCCTCGGGGAT
>CAYQWI010000289.1:0-3195 GCA_964421165.1 uncultured Natronomonas sp. | reverse complement strand
GTTTCGCGCCTCATCGGCTGGCGTGTTTCGCGCCTCATCGGCTGGCGTTCGTCCGTCGAGCGATCGATCCGGTCTTTGATCGCCTCGTATCGATGTACGGACTGCCCTACTGAGCGAACGGCCGCCCACGTTCCCATCATCCTATTATATCCGCCGCAAGCGTCTCGCTGAGCAAGTCTACGAGCCCCTTTGGACAAGAAACTCAACGACCCGACGTTCCTCAAACTGGCTCAATGAAAAGCGCCGTTATAGGCTGTGTATAATTATACCGATATGGTTTGTTAATGCGCAAATGGAGACGAACTAAATCCGAATGCGAGTGGAACTGTCCCGCACCTTCGCCCTCGAGAAGCACCGCTCTGGCCAGGATGGATAGTCCACGACGAGATCTTCACTCGGACTCCGGTATGAGTGTTCCTGTGGACGAGCCACCGGTCGATCTGTGTGTGCTGGCCGATCCGTATTTAATGACCAACGAGGTTCGCACGCTCGAAAGAGCGGTTAGCGAGACGGGAGTTACTGTTCCACTAGTTGTCGTTAACGATCCAGTCCACCCAGACATCGATCCCGACGCGGAAGCGAGAGCGATCAACAACCGCCTTGGAGCAGACGCTCTCCGTATTCTATTCCAAACCCTCAAACGGGATCGTGCATGGACGCTCGTCTTTGCAGAAAAGAAGATAGCCGAGGCCTTCGGTTCGGAGGCAGCCGCCACGGGTCGCGTCCACGTCGAGGACGTGTCGTGCCTATCGGATTCGGAGTTCCATTACGTGACACCAATGACGGAGGGTAACTGGGTAGAGCTTCCTCCCGACGCTGTCGATCTGGTTCAAAAGAACTGCGATGTCGCCGTTCGATTCGGATTCGGGCTGCTCAAAGGCGACATCTTACGTGTCTCGGAATTCGGTGTTCTAAGCTTTCACCCGGCGGATATTCGAGAATACAGAGGTCTCGGTGTGCCACAGGCCTGGCTGGATGGGCGCGAAACGATGGGTGTCACATTACAGCGTCTCAACGAGAAAATCGATGGGGGCGAAATAGTCGCCTACCGGGAGGTGGACGTGAGCGACTGTGCGACCCTCTGGGAGGTGTACGATACGTTGTACGATGTGAAATCGGAGCTGCTCGCCGAGGGTATCGAGAACCTCCGTGATCCGTCCTTCCAGACGAGAATCCCGGAATCCCTCGGCTCCTACTATCCGGTCGCACGGCGCCGTCGTCTCCTGTTCGTTATCCGGACGTTGCTCAAAAACACCACCGGACGCCTCGACCGTCTGAGTAACAAACGGTGATTCGGCGAGTCGGTTGGAGGTGCAGAGACGACAGACCGTTCGAGTTGGCGTCGTCTCTTACGTTCGCTATCCGGCTGACGGGCGTTGACGCTAGTGACCAATTTATTCTCTTGGCCCATCCGTCACGAGATCCTGCTCATTACATCATCGCGTGAGATCTCTAAGCAGGGATCTGTGTCCTATTGTGACCGTTTTGAGTCACTTTCTTACTGTGGCATCGTTTAGATAGGGACGAAAAATAGAGCGTTCGGCGGGGAGCAGCGACGACCAGTACAGCGCCTGTCCGACCGTCGGCAAGGGATCGGCCGTCGAGACTATATCGAAACGGCAGGGTTTCGATGCCGGGGTGAGAAACTCTCGGAAGGCCCTCGCCGTGTCCTCCCGCTGAAGTAGTTGGACGAAATCGGTGAACAGACAGCGAGCCTGGACGTTACGGCGATACGAAAGCTCCGAGGGGAGTTCACCGCCGGTCGATAGACGATACAACAGAGACGGGAAGTCGACACCGAGAGGGCGAGGCTCCCCCAGAACCGCGGGTTGATCTCCATGAGCTGTGGCTCCCCGCTCCGCGGATCGACGCGGAATTCGGCCATGACGACGCCCTGCCAGTCGAGGGCACTGAGAAACTCGTCGGCGAGTGAAACGAGCGCCGGGTCGTCGATCGTTTCGCGGTAGGTGCTCGCACCGCCTTCCGGCGGCTTCGAGCGCAACCGTCGTTGGACGGTGACGGCCCGCAGGTCGCTCAAGTGATCGTACAGCGCGTAGACGCCGCACTCACCGCCGTTCGGGATGAACTCCTGGAACAACACGGGCCCGAGTTCGGCGATCGTCTCCCTGGCGGCCCTCCGGAGGGTTTCCCGGGAGTGACAAACGGAGACCCCGTGTCGGCCCTCGCCGTTGATCGGCTTGATCACGATCGGATAGGAAAGCGTCGACTCGACCTCCGTGACCGTCGTCGAGTCCGAAAACACCGTCTCCGGATGTGGGACGTCGTGGCGTCTCGCCGCCTCGATGGTCCTGCGTTTGTCCAGTCCCACCGCAGTCGTCTCGGTAGGCGGAAACGAAAGCGTCGTCAGCGCTTCGAACGTCTCACGGTTCCCGAGGACGACGTCGAGTGTCGACTCCTCGATCGGCAGGAGCATGTCGTAGTCGCCCGCTGTGAGTTCCGATTCGATCGCCTCGAGGAACGCCTCGCTGACCTCGAGGTCGGGATAGTGGAGCCACCCCTCGGCGTGTTTCGAGAAACGACTGGGTGTCCACCGGTAGTGTGATCCGGCGGTCACCGGGATCCCCCGGCCCCCGAGCGATCGGGCCACGACGAGAGCCTGCTTGAGATGTGCATCGAGAAGCAACACGCCACACATAGATTGCAGCGAGGAATTCGCTCAAGCGCAGTATAAGTATGAAGCCCCTTCGATGCGGGAACTGCCGACTCCGTCCGTTCGATGATCGGATAGCGCGGGATCGGATTCGTAGTGTTCGGTCCAGTTACATCTAGTCTATTACCGGCATCTGGGTTCCCGGTACGGTGAACATAACATTGTGTGACGGCCGGGAAGGACCACTGAGACGGATGAGCGAGAACCCCGCCGGCGGAGGCGCCGAAACGACCGATCTCTTTTCGACGAACGATGCTGTCGAACTTTACACACGCCGATTCGCGGAGGCCGACGAGCTGTTTCCACAGGAACGGAAAGCCGTAGATCGATATTTCGAGGCCGGCGGGACCGTCCTCGATGTGGGCTGCGGCGTTGGCCGGGTGTCCACGCTGCTGTACGAGCGGGGCTTCGAAGTGACGGGAATCGACATCAGCGAGCCGTTTGTCGAAAAGGCCCGGTCGCTCGTGCCGGAGGCCGAGTTTCACGTCGCCGACATCACCGACACGGAGTTCGACACCGGATAC
>CAYQWI010000288.1:0-3198 GCA_964421165.1 uncultured Natronomonas sp. | reverse complement strand
GAGTGGGACCGCCCGAATTTGAATCGGGGTCACAGCGTCCCAAACGCTGAAGGATACCAAGCTACCCCACGGTCCCGCAACTGGACGTAACACGCCACCCCGTGAAAACGTTTCGCTATTGCCCCAAAGGGATTTACCCCCACTTCGTGAACGGTCTCGTATGGTCACGACACTCGAAGTCGCATTGTTGATCGGGGTCTTAGCGCTCCTGTTCGGCGCATACCGGATTATCAAAGCGGTCAAACCGTTCATCGTCAACGCCATCGTGGGCGTGATCGTGCTCGTCATCGCGAGCTTTCTCGGAATCGGTGTCGAGATCACGCCGATCGCGGTGTTGATCTGTGCCGTCGGCGGGATACCGGGCGCGCTGCTCGTCATCTTGCTCGCGTATCTCGGCGTCGCCTTCACCGGGATGGTCGTTCCAGTCGGCGTGTTGGCCCTGGTATAAACAGCGTCACCTTCCCGCTCACTCCTCGTCGCGCAGTTCGATTTCCGCGACGAGTTCGTACGGGTCCGTTCCCGACCGGATCGCATCGAGTATCGCGAACGCCTCCGACGGTTCGAGGAAGTGTTCCGTGATGGCCCGTCCGAGCGGCGTCGGATCGAAGCCGTCGATGAACTCGTACTCCAGTAGCTTCCCGACGGCGTGTTTCGTCGGCACTTCGCCGACCATCCGATCGTTGAGCCGCTTTGCGCCTTTCCCGGCGACGGTGATGTTCGCCAGCGTCTCCTCGACTGCGGCGGTTTCGTCGTACCGCGTTATGACGGGTTCCATCTCGCCTTTTAACAGCTTGAATGCCACCTCGTCTTCGGACATCTCCATCGAGTTGTGATACGTCCCGTCGGGTTCGACGAGCAGATACACCGTCCCCTGATCGTGGTAATCGGGCCGGCCGGCTCGGCCGAGCATCTGCTCGAACTCCTGGACGGACAGCCACTCGATCCCCATCGCCAGCGAGTCGAAGATGACCTGTGAGGCGGGGAAATCGACGCCGGCGGCGAGTGCGGCGGTCGTCACGACGGCGGCGATATCTTGGTCGCCGAACTGCCGCTCGACCCGCTTTCTCTGGCCGTAATCCAATCCGGCGTGGTAGGGAGCGGAGCTGTACTCCAACCGTCGAGAGATCTCGTGACACCGCCGACGGGAGTTGGCGAAGATGATTGTCTGTCCGCGATACCCCTTCGAGGATTTCGCATCGAAGGCTCGTCGGACGAGTTTGTTTTCGATGTCGAGCTTCTCGCCGCCGCCCGCGAAGGTGACGTGGCGTTCGATCGGAACCGGTCGTTCCTCGAACTCGATGAGCTGTGCGCGCAACTTCTCGGCCAACTCGGGCGCGTTGCCGACGGTCGCCGACAGATACACCCACTGAGTGTCACAGCCGTTCGTCTCACAGTAGTGTTTCAACCTAGAGACGAGTCCGTCGAGCCGGTGTCCCCGTTCGTCCTCGCCGAGGTTGTGGACTTCGTCGATGACGACGGTCCCGATCTCGCCGAGGTCCTTGCCCGTCCGGAGCGCGTGGTCGATCCCCTCGTAGGTTCCGACGATCACGTCGGCTCCGGGATCGAAGCGGTTGCCGTCGTCTCGGATCCGCGAGGAGCCGACCCGGATCGAAACGTCGAGAACGTCCCCGTATCGCTCCTCGAAGTCCTCGTGTTTTTGATTCGCCAGCGCGACGAGCGGGACGAGAAACAGCATCTTCCCCTCTCCTCGTAATGCGCGGTCGATGCCGGCGAGCTCGCCGACGAGCGTCTTGCCGGTCGCCGTCGCGCTGACGACGAGTTGGTCGCGTCCCTCCAGCAGGCCGTTCCGGACGGCGAGACTCTGCACCGGCAGGAGTTCGTCGAACGTCTGGAGCCGCGATTTCAACTCGCCGTGAACGTCGAGGTCGCGCGTCGAGACGAGGTCGATATCGTCCGTCGTCGAACTGATCTCGTCGAACTTCGTCAGATCGGGATCGAGCTGTCCGGACAGCAGGTTCGCGACGCGCTCGAGGTCGCCGACTTCGACGAGAAGGTCCTCTAATCGATCACGGGCTCCGGATCGAAGCCCTCGAAAGTTCGCCTCCCGTTCGAGCTCGCGTTTCGCACAGTCGAGACAGATGTGCTCGTCGTCGGCTTTGATCGCCGTCTCCGAGGTTAGCGGCGAGTACCGCCCGTTCCCCGCACAGTATCGACAGGTTCTGACCTGCGTCGCGTCGAGCTGGTAGGCGTCGAACATCGCTTCCAGTTCGGCTCTCCCCTCGCGGGAGGTCTGCTCTGATATCCGAATCCTGGAGGCCCGTCGCGCCATCTCGACGAACTGTTCGGGTCGACGCGGTACGTCGTCGTCGCCGTCTTTGACCCGAAACCGACCCGGTCGTGGCCCGGCGTCTATCTGTTTTACGTCGAGTCGGCCCCGAAGCAGTCGCTCGCCGTCACGACGGACGACGACAGTGTACTCGCCGCGTCCCCGCTCGTGTAAAAAGAGCGTCCCGACCGCTGCGACCTGCTTTGACACGTTCTTTTGTAGTTTATCCGGGTATTTTAGGGGTTCGGCTCACTCCTGGGATCGGCCCCTGACCGTATACATCGATGGACGAACCGGTTCTTTGTCTCAGCGACGAACGAATCCTTCGGGGCTTCTCACGGTCGACGTATCGACCGTTCGCTTTTGTATGCTTCTGCCTTATCACGACGTATGCTCCAACACCTCGGCCTCGCGTGGACGGCCTGGAAACTGAGCGCGAAACGACTCGGACCGGTCGGCGGTGTGCTGTTCGCCGGCGGTGTCGTCGTGGCGTACGCTCTCGTCCGTCGATATCTGCAGGATCGGCGGCCGAAACTCGCGAATGCGATCGAGAGCGTCGTTTAAATACGCATCGCCTCTTCGAGCGTGAATCGTCCCTCGTACAGCGCGGTTCCGACGACGACCGCGCTAGCGCCGACGTCTTCGAGCGTTCGCACGTCGTCGAGCGTCGAGACGCCGCCAGACGCGACGACCGGGATGTCGACCGCTTCCACGACCCGCTCGACGGGGTCGCGCCGAATCCCCGAGAGCTGTCCTTCGACGTCGACGTCGGTAAATAAGATCGCGCCCGCGCCCTCGTCCTCGTATCGGGCGGCAGCGTCTGCCGGGTCGAGCCCCGTCCCCTCGGTCCACCCGGAGACGACGACCTCGCCGCCCTTCGAATCGAGGCTCACCATCACGCTCTCGGGGAA
>CAYQWI010000287.1:0-3205 GCA_964421165.1 uncultured Natronomonas sp. | reverse complement strand
GTGCTGGTGAAGTCGACGATCGATGCCGGCTTTATCATTCTCGTCGCCGCCGGATTGGGCTTTTTGGGTCTCGGTTCGCAGCCGCCGACCCCAGATTGGGGCGTGATGGTCGCGCAGGGTCGCGATTTCGCGCTCACCGCGTGGTGGGTATCGACCCTCCCCGGATTCGCGATCGCGTACACGGTGTACGGGTTCAACCTGCTCGGTGACGGGCTGCGTGATATCTTCGATGTGGAGGTCGATGTCCATGACTGAGAAACTGCTCGAGATCTCGGACCTCGAAGCGAGTTTCAACACGTATGAGGGTGTCGCACGAGTGCTTGACGGGATCGATATGAGCCTCGATAAAGGCGAAGCCGTCGCGTTGGTCGGAGAGACCGGCTGTGGAAAGAGTCTCACGACGAAACTGATCGTCGATCTCGTTCCGCCCGCGATCACATCGGGAGAGATCGTGTTTAACGGCGAAACGGTGTACTCCGAGACGACCGATACCCGTGAATCGCTTCGCGGTGATAACATCAGTATCATCATGCAGGACCCGATGAGTTCGCTCAATCCGGTGTTTACGGTCGGCGAACAGATGGTCGATATCGCGATTTACGGCAAGAAAGGAGCGTCACTTCGCAAGCATCTCCGTGGGAAGCTATCGAGAAACAACAAAGAGCGGGTCGAAGCGAGAGAAAAGGCGAGAGACGTACTCGAGGAGGTTCAGATCTCCTCGCCGGAGCGCGTGTTATCGAGTTATCCCAATGAGCTGTCGGGCGGTATGAGACAGCGAGTGTTGATCGGGATGGCGCTGCTTTCGGACCCGGAGCTCTTGATCGCGGACGAACCCGGGACGGCGCTGGATGTGACGACGGAAGCGATCATACTGGATATACTGAAAGACATCGTCAAGGAGAGGGAAACGAGCATAATCTACATCACCCACGACCTGGGCGTCGCATACGAGGTGAGCGACCGGGTCAACGTGATGTACGCCGGGCAGATGGTCGAAAAGTCGCCGACCGACGAAATATTCGACAGCCCGAAACACCCGTACACGAGGACGTTGCTGGACAGCGTTCCGTCGCTCTCGGGGGGGATCGGTCAGGGTGCCGAAGGATCGATCCCGAGTTACGTTACCGTCGCTGATAAATGTCGGTTCGCGGACCGCTGTGCGTTCGCCGAAGAGGTCTGTACGTACGTCGACCCGAAGCAACGAGAGATCTCAGACGATCGGTGCGTGTCGTGTCACCTATACGAGAGTCAGCGTCGGACGCTCGGGGATGAGTCGGAATCACAGCCGTACATCGGACCGCCGCCGTGGGAAACGGCGGCCGAAGTGGATACAAACTAAAGAGGCAAATAAATGACAGTACAAGACCCTAACGCGGAGCTAATCGCGGACGCACATCAGCCGTGCGATCCGGCTGAATTGATCGACGAGAGCGATCGAATGGTAACGGTTACCGACTTAAAGAAACACTACGAGGTCGGCGGGATCCTGAAAAAAGATCAGGTCAAGGCGGTGGACGGAATCACGTTCTCCATCCCGGCCGGAAAAACGTTCGGCCTCGTGGGGGAATCCGGCTCGGGGAAGTCGACGACTGGTCGGTGTCTCTTGCGCGTCGAAGAGCCCACGAGCGGCAGTATCGAAATAGGGGGGACCGACATCGGTGAGCTATCAAAAAAGGAATTACGACAGTTCCGGCGGAACGTCCAGATCGTCTATCAGGACCCGGGATCCAGCCTCAATCCGCGGAAAAAAGTCAAAGACATCATCAAGAAGCCGCTTCATATCCACTCGATAGGGACGAAACAAGATCGGGCCGAAAAGGTCGACGAGTTGATCTCCGAGGTTGGATTGCTCGAAGAACACAAATACAAGTATCCGAGTGAACTGTCCGGCGGGCAGAAACAGCGTGTCAGTATCGCCCGAGCGCTGTCCGTCGATCCGGATCTGATCGTCCTCGACGAACCGACGAGTGCGCTGGACGCCAGCGTCCAGGCGCGGGTACTCACGCTCCTCGGCGATCTACAGGACAGGATGAACATTACGTATTTTCACATCACGCACAACTTATCGCTGATCAAGGAGTTCGCAGACTGGATCGGTATCATGTATCTCGGAAAACTCGTAGAGGTGGGACGTGCCGAGTCGCTCTTTTCGAACCCCCAACACCCCTACACCCGCGCTTTGCTATCGTCCATACCGACGATACGAAAGGCGGATCGAAAGCTCAAACCGAAGCGGATCACTCTCGAGGGGGAGATCCCCGACCCCGGGAATGTTCCCTCCGGATGCGCGTTCCGTACCCGTTGTCCGAACGCCTCCGAGGAGTGCAGCGAGGTCGATCCGGGGTTTTATGAGATCGCTTCCGATCACTACTCGCGTTGCCTGCTCAACGAGAACTACTCGTTCAAAAACGATTTCGGGGGGTAGCCGGGAGAGGCTCTCGTACCTGTTCGAACATCCCGTTTCGTCGCTGTGTCTCCGTTCCCCACGGAGAACGTACGGACTCCGACGGTACTCTACGAGATTCGCAGCCGGTCAAAGTCGTGGGGGGACCCGTCCGCCGGTCTCAAAGTTCGATATCCTTATTATTCTAACATATAACATACCCGCATGCCGAATTCGATTCGAATGCCCGTCTTCTGGCACCCGAAAATGCTCGAACACCGCCCGCCGGACGGCGCGTTCAAATTCCCCGACGTCGAGTTTCTCGCACGCACTGAACCCCATCCGGAACGACCCGAACGTGCCGAGAACATCCTGGGCGTTCTCGAACACTTCTTCGAGGATTCAGCGCCGATCGAATCGGCGCGGCAAGCCTCGCGATCGGAGCTTTCGAGCGTCCACACGGAATCCCACATCGAGTGGGTCGAGGCGTTCGCCGAGGGGGGCGGCGGCCGATTCGACGGGACGACGACCGGCGGGAACGAACACACCTTCGAGGCCGCACGATACGCGAGCGGCGCAGCGATCGAAGCTGCTCGAAGAGCACTCGAAACGCCATCGGATGTGATCCCGTACGCGCTGGTCAGACCGCCGGGCCATCACGCCCAGTCCGATACGGCAGACGGCTTCTGCTTTTTCAACAACACCGCCATCGCGGCGCAGACGCTGATAGAGACGACCGACGTCGAGTCGATCGCGATCGTCGACTGGGACGTCCACCACGGCAACGGCACCCAGCAGATATTCTACGACCGCGACGACGTG
>CAYQWI010000286.1:0-3249 GCA_964421165.1 uncultured Natronomonas sp. | reverse complement strand
GTCTGAGGACCGCCACGGTCACCGACTGAGGAACCGCTATCTTCCGGAGGACCGCTACGAGTATCTGCTGAAGAACCGCTATCTTCCGGAGGACCGCTACGAGTGTCTGCTGAAGAACCGCTATCTGTCGCCGACTCGTTACGATCGGCGTCGTCCGACCGTTCCGAAGAATTGGTCGGGTCGGTCGGTCGCGGGTTTATCTGCTGACTTCGATCCGCTCGTTCATCGGCGGTGTGGTTCGACGTCGATCGTTCATCGACCGACGAATCGGACGTGTTCGTTCGGTTGTTTTCGGGAGCGCGATCCCGTGGTTCGAGCTCTACGGCCCCCGGCGGTCCGGCATTTTCACGGGCTGATTCGGCGACATCGGGACCGCGGAGGTTTCTCGCGGCCGATCGAATGTCACCCAATCCTTCGACATCTACCCCGGCTCGCTCTGCGGCCCGTTCAGTGCCGTTGGTCGAACGCTCCAGGCCGTTTGCCCCTGCGGAAACGCGGGCCGCGACCGATCTGTTTCGAACATCGTCAACATCGCCGAGTCCCTCACGCTGTGCTTCAAGCCGTTGTTTTCGGTCTTCGAGCCGCTCCCGTCGTTGCTCGATGAGCGCTTTCCGTTCTTCGGCATCACTCGTCCGGTTTATCCGAACCTCGAACGTTCCGTCGTCGACTTCGTCAGTCGCTTCGACGGTGCTTGCCTGCATGAACGACGAGATATCCGCTCCGAGAGAGGTGGTCTCATTCGCCTCCGAGGAGGTGTTTTCGGCGTGCTCCGTTGCGCCGGCGGTCCCGACCGCTCCAGCGAGGGCGACGCCGCAGAGAACGACGAGGACGACGAGCACACCGACATTGAGAGCACCCTGACTCATTGTCCGTATTTCAGTTCGGTGTTGAATAAAAACCATGCTCCGTTCGAACCGTTCAATTGATCGAACGAAACGCGTCTAGATGTGTATAGATCGTTTATAAGTCGATTTAACAGAGTAAGGTCAGTTATAGCGAACAGACAGTATAAGAGTACGTACAGCAAACGAAAGGTCGTTTCGGACAACGCTTATATACGTTAACATACAACACTCACGTGAGGCATGTTCGAACAGTTCTCGAGCGGATACTACCTGGGTCGGCTCTACGTCGAACCCTACAGCGGCGATCGTCCGGTAATTCACCGTGAGCATCACGAACAGGTTACAGAGCAGCTGTACGAGTCGGGGGACAGTCCCCTCGTGATGAAGATCGGATCGACACACGTCGCGGTTCAGGGGGCCGACGACGTCCCCGGTCGGACGATCGCACTCCCCGAGAGCGCGCTGTCGGCGACGGGGATCGACAACCCACCGACGCTCGAGGAGATCCTCCTCGCGAAAGCGGATCGGGCACGGCAACTCCTCGAGTTCGGCTCCGACGGTCCCACGGGGTTTTAGCCCTCCCGGCCCCTCGGTCCGCCGATGCTCGATGACCTGCTCGGCCGGACGGAACTGAAAGACCGGATCGAGACGCTCCAAGAGCGCTGCGATCGACTCGAAGCGCAACTCGAAGCGGAGAGTAGACGGCGGGCGGACGCCGTCAGCGCGAAACAGGACGCCGAGGAGCGAACCAACCGACTGGAGGATCGGATCGCCGACCTCGAAGGGAAACTCGAGGCCGACCAAAGAGACGAAACGGACCTCACGTTCAGACACGAGGAGACGCTTCGTGGCGCGCGCGTCGAGTCCGTCCTCTCGCGGCTCTCGTCGTTCGAAAGCGATCCCGAGACCGTCACGACGGCCTACGTCGAGGACGATCCACCGCCGGAGCTACGCGAATCCCTCGGATCGCACGCCGCGCTCGTATCCCGTGCAGCACCCTGTCTCGTCTGCGCCGACGACGCCGGGATCGTTGCCGTCGCCCTCCGACCGCCGGTCGCTCCGGAGCCGTTCGTCGAGCGGTCGTCGTCGCCGGTCATCGATCGGTCGTGGTTCCGACCGACCGGACGGTTCGCGATCGCGTTGGTCCGCTCGGATACGTTCGCTCTCGGGGTCTACGAGGGGGACGAGCGCGTCTCGTTTGAAGGATTCCAGAGCAATATCAAGAGCGATCACTCGAAGGGAGGGTTCTCACAGGCGCGGTTCGAGCGGATCCGCGACGGACAGATCGCCGATCACATCGAACAGTGCGAAACGGCGCTCTCGGCGGTCGACGTCGACCGGCGATACGTCGTCGGGGATCGGCGGTTGATCGACGAGTTCGACGCCGACGCGAGCGCGGCCGTCGACGCGACGGGGAAACCGAAGGCGGCGCTCGAAGACGCCGTCTCGGATTTCTGGTCGGTGAAGCTCTACGGACTTTGAGATTTTCGACGGACGGAGGTCGGTTCTTCCCACGCCGTCGACGGCGACCCTTTCGACGCGCGAACGATAACCCTTATTCGCCGGGGATTCACATCGGGAGTCATGGACGTGTCGGTACCGACGATTGACTACACGGAGTACACCAACCGACAGTTGGTGACGATCCCGCTCGGGTTGTTGGCGATCGCGCTCGCGATCCTCGCGGTTGCAACGGTACTGACGGGGACGCCGGTCGCGCTCGGTATCGAGTTCACCGGCGGAACGGAGATGCAGATCGTGACGGACGATTCGCAGGCCGAGATCCGGGAGACGTTCGACGAGGACGTCGCCTCGGTCACGCCGATCGCCGGGCAGGCGAACACCTATCAGTTGACGTTCCAAGCTGACGACGCCGATCCGATCATCGAACAGGCAGAAGGTGCCGGGTACGAAGTCGAGTCCGTCGGTGAACGCTCTGCGAGCTTTGCCGCCGACTCACAGCGGCAGGCGCTGTTCGGACTCGCTATCGCCTTCGGCGGCATGGCGGCGCTCGTCGCGTTGCTGTTCCGGACGCTCGTGCCGTCGCTGGCAGTCATCGCGTCGGCGTTTTCGGATATCATGATCCCGCTCGCGCTGATGCGGCTTTTCGATATCGAGTTGACGCTCGGAACGGTTGCGGCGCTGCTCATGCTCATCGGTTACTCCGTCGACTCGGATCTTTTGTTGAACAATCACATACTCAGGCGGCACGGCGACTTCTACACCTCGACGTTCCGCGCGATGCGGACCGGTGTGACGATGACGATCACGTCGATCGCGGCGATGATCGTGATGACGATCGTCTCACACCTGCTCGGGATCCCGCTGTTGCCCGACGTCGGATTGATACTCGTGTTCGGCCTGCTGGCCGACCTGATGAACACCTACCTGCTCAACGTGAGCC
>CAYQWI010000285.1:0-3255 GCA_964421165.1 uncultured Natronomonas sp. | reverse complement strand
GCCGTTGATTATCAGTTCGGCGTTCTCATTGGTTTGTTCTAGCTTTTCGAGAAACGAAAGGAGCTCGTCGAGAAATTCGACCTCTTCGAGTTGTTCGTCGCCACCGATGTGAAGGTCACTGATCACGTAGTAGACCCGATCGTCGGCGTCACCTGTCATCGGATCGACGTTCGGAGTCGAGTATTAATATGGTTGCCCATCTCGATTGTGAAAACGACGCGTCGCGCGATTCAGCAGGGAGTGTTAGCGATCAGTCGCCAGATGCTACGTGGCCTGCGCGTCCGCTCTCTGCATCCGGCACAGCCGAGTTCGGAAGTTCGTTTCGAACGTCCGCATCCTCCCGATCGGCGATGATCTCTGCGTAGGCGTCGGGCATGACTTTGACGAACTTTTCGAGCTCTTCCTCCCAGTGGTTCAGGATGTACTCCCCCCGATCCGAATCCGTGTGTGCGACGTGGTTTTCGACGAGTCTGCGGAGCATCCGCTGGTCTTTGTGGTCCAGGTCGCTACTGGTTGAAACCATATCGTAGTTTACCTTCTCCTCGAAGTCACCTTCCCGATCGAGGACGTACGCGACACCGCCGGACATCCCGGCCGCAAAGTTCTTTCCGGTTTGACCGAGACAGGCGACGACGCCGCCGGTCATGTACTCACAGCCGTGATCCCCGACGGATTCGACGACGGCTTTGACCCCCGAGTTCCGAACGGCAAAGCGCTCACCCGCCATCCCGTTGATGTAGGCTTCTCCTTGCGTTGCACCGTAGAGCGCGACGTTGCCGACGAGGATGTTCTTTTCGGGCTCGTAGGGCGCGTCGTTCGGGGTGTTAACGACGAGCTTTCCGCCGGATAATCCCTTACCGACGTAGTCGTTTGCGGTTCCAGTCAACTCCATGGTGACGCCACTCTGTAAGAACGCGCCGAAGCTCTGTCCGGCGGTACCGCCGAAGTCAACGCGGATCGTATCCTCCGAGAGCCCGTCGGTTCCGTACTGTTTCGAGATGCGGTTCGAAAGCGTCGCACCGACGGCCCGGTTGACCGTCGATATCTCGCGATCGAGATGGATCGGTTTACCCGTCTCGATCGCCTCTTCGGCGTCCTCTATAAGTTCCCAATCGAGCGCGTCATCGATCTCGTGGGTCTGCGGTTCGGTTTTGTAGCGAGCGTCGCCGGCCGGCTCGGCGAGTATCGCAGACAGATCGAGTTTTTTGGCTTTCTCCTGCTCGATATCCTCTCGCTGTTTCAGCGTTTCGACACGGCCAATCATCTCCTCGACGCTCTCGAAACCGAGTTCGGCCATGATTTCGCGGAGCTCCTGTGCGATAAACGTCATGTAGTTGATGACGTGTTGTGGCTCGCCGGGGAACCGCTGCCGAAGATCCTCGTCCTGCGTCGCGACGCCGACCGGGCAGGTGTTCTCGTGACACTGCCGGGCCATCACACAGCCGGAGGTGACGAGCGGCGCGGTTCCGAAGACGTACTCCTCGGCGCCCAACAGCGCGCCGACTGCCACGTCGTATCCGGTCTTCATCCCTCCGTCGACGGACACTCGGATTCGTGAACGAAGCCCGGTCGAACACAGCATCTGGTTCGCCTCCGCCAGCCCGAGCTCCCACGGAAGTCCCGCGTTCTTGATCGACGTTTTCGGTGATGCACCGGTTCCGCCGGAGTGTCCGGAGATGTGGACGACGTCGGCGTTTGCTTTCGCGACACCGGCGGCGATGGTTCCGATACCCGCTTCGGAGACGAGTTTGACGTTGATGTCCGCCTCGGGGTTTGCCGCCTTCAGATCGTGGATCAGCTGTTTGAGATCCTCGATCGAGTAGATGTCGTGCAGCGGCGGCGGTGAAATGAGGCCGACGCCGGGGGTCGAGTACCGAACGTGGGCGATCATCTCGTTGACTTTCTTTCCTGGAAGGTGACCGCCTTCACCGGGTTTCGACCCCTGCGCCATCTTGATCTGTAACTCGTCGGCGCTCGTCAGATAGGTCGACGTGACGCCGAAACGGCCCGAGGCGACCTGCTTGACGTTGCACTCTTTCTCGGTTCCGAATCGCTCGGGCGGTTCGCCCCCCTCACCGGTGTTAGATTTCGCGCCCAGGCGGTTCATGGCGATCGAGTTGTTCTCGTGGGCTTCCGGCGAGATGCTGCCGAGACTCATCGCGGCCGTCGAGAACCGTTTGACGATCTCTCCGACGGGTTCGACCGACTCGATGTCGACCGGATCACGGTCCGAATCGAACTCCAGGAGGCCACGGAGCGTCTGCAGGTTCTCGGTCTGGTCGTTCGTCAACTCGGCGAACTCCCGATACGCTTCGTAGTCGCCCTGTCGGACGGCTTTCTGGAGCGTTCCGACGGTCTGTGGGTTCCACTCGTGAGAGATGCCGGACGAGCGGTGTTCGTACTCCCCCTGCCGTTCGAGATCCGGGTCATCGCCGAACGCAACGTCGTAGCGTTTTCGCAGATCGGATTCGATGTCGTCGATATCGACGCCCTCAGTCCGGGCGGTGGTTCCTTCGAAGTACTCGGCGACGAAATCGGAATCGAGGCCGACCGCTTCGAATATCTGGGCTCCCTGATAGGATTCGACGGTCGAGATCCCCATCTTCGCCATCGTCTTCAGCAGGCCGTCTTCGACGGCTTTCATGTATGCTCCGATCGCTGCTTCCTCGTCGGCACCGTCCGGACCGGCGACGAGATCCGAGATCGACTGATAGGCGAGATACGGGTTCACCGCGCCCGCGCCGTATCCGACGCAGGTCGCGACGTGATGGACCGCCCGGGGATCGCCCGATTCGAGGACGAGCCCGACGTGATTTCGGAGGCCGTTCCGAACGAGATGGTGGTGGACGCCGCCGGTCGCAAGCAGCGCGGGAATGGGGATCGCGGCCTCGCCTGCCCCTCTATCCGAGAGAACGATGATGTCGTGTTCTCGAGCCGCTTCCGTGGCCTCCCGTCGAATAGCTTCGACTGCGGCTTCGAGAGATCGGTCGGGGTCGAACGTGATATCGAGGACGTACGTCGACACGTCGCCGTCGAGCTCTTTGATGGCCGCCGTCTGTGCGTCCGAAAGGATCGGCGAATCGAGGACGAGCTGTCGCGCGTGATCCGGCGTCTCATCCAGGAGGTTGCGCTGGTAGCCGAGCCGCGATTCGAGTGAGGTAACGAGCTCTTCGCGGATGTAATCGAGCGGCGGGTTCGTTACCTGCGCGAAGAGCTGTTTGAAATACGTAAACAGCGGTCGGTTGAACTGCGAGA
>CAYQWI010000284.1:0-3260 GCA_964421165.1 uncultured Natronomonas sp. | reverse complement strand
TCATCACCGGGGCGATCGTGTTCGTTCCGGCCGAAGCGGTGAAGATGGCGGCGGCGCTCGGCATCGTCCGAAGCGACGCGATCCGAGCCGAATGATAGCCGTTCGGGATCTCGTCTTTCGGTACGGTGATACGACGGTTCTCGACGGCGTTTCGCTCCGAATCGACGACGGCGAGTTCGTCCTCATCGCCGGCCCGAACGGCTCCGGGAAGACGACGCTCGTACGACAGTTCAACGGGCTCCTCGAACCGGATTCGGGGACCGTCTCGATCGACGGTCGGGACGTCTCCGAGCATCTCGTCGCGGCACGCACCGCGGTCGGAATGGTGTTTCAGAACCCGCGAGACTGCTTCGTCGCCGCCACCGTCGGGGCGGATGTCGCGTTCGGCCCGGAGAACCTCGGCCTCCCGCGCTCGGAGATCGACAAGCGGGTGGAAACCGCGCTTGAGGCGGTCAATATGGCCGAGCACCGGAAAACGCGAATCGATCGCCTTTCGGGCGGCCAGCGGGCCCGCGTCGCGATCGCCGGGGCGCTCGCAATGCGGCCGACCCATCTCGTGTTAGACGAACCGTTCACTGGACTCGATTGGCCGGCCCGGGATGCGGTTCTCCGGTATCTCGAGGAGCTTTCGGACGCCGGAACGAGTATCATCGTCGTTACGCACGATCTCCGTGACCTCGGTGAACTCGCCGATCGGATCGTCGCGCTTTCCGATGGACAGATTGCGCTCGAATCCGACTCGATCGCGGACGACCGTCTCGAAGAACTCGGCGTTCGACCGTGCTGAGCTACGAACCGGGCGACTCGATCGCTCACCGGCTCGACCCTCGCTCGAAACTCGCCGTCCAGATCGGGTTCGCAGCCGCCGCGTTCGCGTACACGACGCCGCGCGGACTGTTCGCACTGACGTTCGTGACCCTCGCGATTCTCGCCATCGCCGAGACACATCCCGGTCGCACGCTGTGGGAGTTTCGGTTCGTCTACCCGTTTCTCGTCGCCGCGCCGCTTCTCGACGGCGTCGCGTGGGGCGCGTGGTTCGTCGTCGAAGACGCGATTCCGTCCGCACTCGCCGGCTACCGCGTACTACTCGTGTTGCTCGTTGCGGCCGCCTACGTCCGAACGACGCCGGTTCGGGATTCGCGTGCGGCCGTCCAGTGGGCCGTCCCGGGCCGTCCCGGTCAGTTCCTCGGGATGGGTGTCGCCTTCGTCTTCCGGTTCTTGCCGGTCTTGCGAGCCGATATCGGACGGATACGCGACGCTCACCGGGCGCGTCTCGGAACCGAACGATCCGTCCCCGAGCGCATCAGACTCCTCGTGATCGCTTCGTTCAACCGCGCCTTCGACCGCGCCGACCGGCTCGCGCTCGCGCTGCGTGTCCGCTGTTTCTCGTGGAATCCGACGCTCCCGCGGCTACGGTTTTCACGGCTCGACACCGTCGCCTTCGGCGTCGCCGGACTGTTTCTCGTCGCGACGCTGTACGCGATCGTGTAGTCACCTTTCGAACGAGGGTGAGCTCAAACGCGGAGTGCGTGTTTTGCTGTGTGACAACACTTAAGCGGGTCGGCTCCTCCGTTTTACCGTATGCGTTCGGTGACTCCGATACAGGCGACAGACGAGGCCACTCGCCAGACGTTCTGGCTCATCTCCAACTCCGAGAAGGTCATTTTTTATTTTCTCGCCACGGTGACAGTGTTCGTCTTCGCCTACGGTACCTATCAGCGGTTCGCCCGCTATTCGAACGGGTCCGAAGATTGGTTCGATCGGCTCGATTCCCTCCCGGGGCGAATCGCCTCAGCGACGAAGATCGTCGCCTCGAACGAAAAGCAGTTCAACCGAGATCTGGTCGGCGGGCTGATGCACGCGTTCATTCTGTGGGGCTTTCTAACGCTTTTAATCGCGACGACGATTCTCTTCATCGACGAGTGGTATCGCGTCGTCACGATCGCGATGGGCGAGCGACAGTCCTTCTGGGTCGGCGATTTCTATCTCTCCTATCAGCTCGTTACCGACGCGCTCGGGCTGCTTTTCGTCGTCGGACTCTCGATCGCGATCTGGCGGCGCTACGTCGTCCGAAGCGAGCGACTCTGGGGGAAACACACGAACTGGGAGGACGGATTCCTCGTGTGGTCTCTGTTCGCGCTGGGCGTCGGCGGCTTCCTCCTCGAAGGGCTCCGTATCCTCGGTACCGGCGATCCGATTACGACCGTCGAACCCGTGAGCTTCGTCGGCACCGCGACCGCGCTCGGACTCGCGGCGATCGGGATGGACGCCGCCGGAGCCGCGGCCGTCTATCCGATCGCGTGGTGGTCGCACGCGCTCTTGGCGTTCCTCTTCATCGCTGCGGTTCCGTACGCGAAGCCGTTCCACATGCTGTCGTCGTTCGCCAACGTCGTCACCCGCGACGAGAAAGCCGGCGCTCGGCTTCCGGGGGTTCCCGCGGACCTCGATGCGACGAACGCCGAATCCATCGACGACTTCTCGTGGAAGGAGCTGCTCGATCAGGACGCGTGTACGAAGTGCGGCCGCTGTTCGTCCGTGTGCCCGGCTAAAGCCTCCGGGCGTCCGCTCGACCCCCGCGACGTGATTCTCGATCTCAAGTCGTATCGCGAATCGCTCGAACGCGAGGGCGGCGAGACGAAAGAAATCGTCGCCGACGGCGGCGGGGTTATCGATACTGCGACGATGGAATCGTGTATGGCCTGCATGGCCTGCATGGACGCCTGCCCGGTCGAGATCGAGCATCTCAACAGCTTCACGCGTCTGAACCGCCAGCTCACCGATCAGGGTGACATCCAGCCGAGCATGCAGGACGTCTTCCAGAACGTGATGATGAAGGGCAACACCTTCGGCGACTCGCCGGGGGCGCGTGGAGACTGGACCGACGACCTCGAATTCGAGGTCGAAGACGCAAGAGAGACCGAGGTGGAGTACCTGTGGTACGTCGGCGACTATCCGAGCTACGACGATCGGAACAAGAAGGTCGCTCGCTCTCTGGCGAAGATCTTCGAACACGCCGACTGTTCGGTCGGTATCCTCTACGACGACGAGGTCTACGACGGCAACGACATCCGACGCGTCGGCGAGGAGTTCCTCTACGTCGAACAGGCCGGAACGCTCATCGACTCCTTCGAGGACTGTACGTTCGAGAAGATCGTCTGTACGGATCCGCACTCGTACAACACGTTCAAAAACGAATACCCCGAGATCGACTTCGAGGAGTTCGCCGACGACCCGATGATGGAGTTCGACATCGAGGGCTT
>CAYQWI010000283.1:0-3276 GCA_964421165.1 uncultured Natronomonas sp. | reverse complement strand
GGAAACGACGTCGACGAATCGAGAGTAGATGCCGCAGAAACGCTCGTGACAGCATACGCTGAAGAGCTACAGGCCCACCTCGAAGCCGAAGGACGCTGGGACGAAGTCAGAACGGCGGCGGCAAACGAACAGTAAAAGCGTCGGGGTTACAGGCGGTCGATGACGGCCGACGTCACGTCCGCCGTCGACGCGTCGCCGCCGAGATCGGGCGTTCGCGGGCCGTCTTCGAGGACGGATTCAACGGCGTCTCGAACCGCCTTCGCTTCGGCGTGGTAGTCGAAGTGTTCTAGCATGAGCGCCGCCGAGAGAATCATCGCCGTCGGGTTCGCGACGCCGTCGCCGGCGATGTCCGGTGCGGTGCCGTGAACCGGCTCGAACAGCGCGTTGTCTTCGCCGACGTTTGCGCTCGGCAACAGACCGAGTCCGCCGACGAGTCCCGCGGCGAGATCCGACAGCAGGTCGCCGGCAAGGTTCGTACAGATGACGACGCCGTACTCCTCCGGCCGGAGCAACAGATGCATCGCCAGCGCGTCCATCAGCGCTTCGTCGTACTCGTAGCCGTTCTCCTTGGCGACGGCGGAGACGCTCTCGAGGAACTGTCCGTCCGTCGTCCGCATGACGTTCGCTTTGTGGGCAACCGTCACGTCGTCATAGCCGTTCGAGTCGGCGTATTCGAAGCCGAATTCGGCGATGTTTCGGGAGGCTTCGTCGGTAATCACGCGAGTCAGCGTCGTCACCCCGTCGGTGATTTCGCTTTCGATGCCACTGTACACGCCTTCGGTGTTCTCGCGGATGAAGACGAGATCCGTTTCCGGTCGAAGCGAATCGACTCCCGGATACGCTCTCGCCGGGCGGATGTTCGCGAAGGACCCGACCGCTTCTCGAAGCGGTAAGATCACGTCCGCCGCCGTTTCGCCGGCGGCACCGAAAAGCGTCGCGTCGGCCTCGGAAGCCAGTTGGTACGTCTCCTCGGGGAGCGCCTCACCGCGTACTTCGAAGACGTGATCGCCGGCGTCGCCTTCGACGAACTCGAAATCGAGTTCGAGCGCATCGAGCACGTCGACCGCGGCCGGGATAACTTCCTGTCCGATTCCATCGCCGGGGATAACAGCGATCTCGTTAGTCATCT
This sequence comes from uncultured Natronomonas sp., assembly GCA_964421165.1. GTDB lineage: Archaea > Halobacteriota > Halobacteria > Halobacteriales > Haloarculaceae > Natronomonas. The sequence continues at coordinate 2,147 of CAYQWI010000283.1, read as the reverse complement.
GCGTCGCCTCGCTGTGACTGTTTCCCGTCGAGATACGGGAGCGACTCGGCTGTCGCTTCGATGGCATCCGCGTTGGATTTCATCAGCGCGGTCGTATCCCAAATTCCTTCGACGAGCGCTTTCCGTTGAGCGTCGTCGACGGTCGCGTCGATGGTGTTGTCATCGTAAGTGACTGTCTCGGCTTCGACATCGATCTCGATCGGTTCGCCGGGGTTGGCTTCGATCCAGTCCTGTAGCGTTTCGACCGTCTCGCTGTCGGCGGTGATCGTCGGAATTCCCAACGCGAGACAGTTCCCCGCGAAGATCTCCGCGAACGATTCGCCGATGATCGCGTCGATCCCCCACCGCATCAGCGCCTGCGGTGCGTGTTCGCGGGAGGAACCGCAGCCGAAGTTTGCGTTGACGACCAACACGTTCGCACCCTGATACTTCTGTTCGTTGAACGGGTGCTCTTTCGGATTGTCCCGGTCGTCGAACCGCTGATCGAAGAACGCGAATTGGCCGAGTCCGTCGAACGTGAGAATCTTCAAGAATCTGGCAGGGATGATCTGATCCGTGTCGATATCGTTTCCTCGGACGGGGATCCCCGTCCCTTCGACTGCGGAAACGCTCGGTATCTCGTCAGTCATGCGTTCACCTCGGCTTTCGGAAGTTCACGTACATCAGTCACTTCGCCCTCGATGGCCGCAGCGGCGACCATTTCGGGACTCATCAGGACGGTCCGACCTTCCTTCGATCCCTGTCGTCCGACGAAGTTCCGGTTCGACGACGAAGCCGACGCTTCATCGCCCTGCAGTTGGTCGTCGTTCATCCCGAGACACATCGAACAGCCGGCACCCCGCCACTCGAATCCAGCCGCTTTGAAGATCTCGTCGAGGCCTTCCTCTTCGGCAGCGGCTTTCACGCGCTGACTCCCCGGGACGACCAACGCGCGGACCGAGTCGTCGACCTGTCGGCCTTTGACGATCTCAGCTGCGTCGCGCAGATCGGGCAAGCGGGCGTTCGTACACGAACCGATGAATGCGACATCGATGTTGTAACCGTCCATCGTCTCGCCGGGCGAGACACGCATGTGTTCTTGGGCGCGTTTCGCAGTCTCACGTTTGTCTTCGGGTAGATCCTCCGGTTCGGGTATCGGTTCGGAGATTCCGATTCCCTGTCCCGGCGTGGTTCCCCACGTCACGACCGGCTCGATTTCGGAGCCGTCGATCGTGACCACGTCGTCGTACTCGGCGTCGTCGTCGGAGCGGATCGACTCCCAGTAGGATTTCAACCGGTCGAACGTTTCGGGATCGTCTTCGAACTCGTCGGTCTCTTTGAGCCACTCGTAGGTGGTCTCGTCGGGGTTGACGTATCCCGCACGAGCGCCACCTTCGATCGACATGTTGCAGATCGACATCCGACCCTCCATGCCGAGGTTTTCGATCACATCCCCGGCGTACTCGTAGACGTAGCCGACGCCGCCGTCGGTTCCCAACCGCCGAATGATAGTCAAAATGACGTCCTTGGCAGTGACCCCTTCGCCGAGTTCGCCGGTGACTTCGATCCGGCGGACCTTCTTTTTCTCCATCGCGACGGTCTGGGTCGCGAACACGTCCCGGATCTGGGACGTACCGATCCCGAACGCCAGCGCGCCGAACGCACCGTGCGTGGCGGTATGGCTATCGCCGCAGACGACCGTCATACCGGGCTGGGTGAGTCCCTGCTCCGGCCCGATCACGTGGACGATTCCCTGATCACCGGTCGTCGGGTCGTCGAACTCGATGCCGGCTTCGCGGACGTTCGCTTCGAGCTCCGACATCATCTCCTCGGCGGCCTCGTTATCGAGCGGCCGGGATTGATCGTCCGTCGGAACGATGTGATCGACGGTCGCGTGGGTCAGATCCGGGCGGGCGATCTCGAGATCGCGCTCGCCGAGCATTCCGAACGCCTGCGGACTCGTCACCTCGTGGATGAGGTGAAGGCCGACGAACAGCTGATCCTGCCCGTTCGGCAGGGTCGTCACCTTGTGCTTGTTCCAGACCTTATCGTACAGCGTCCCGTTACTCATCGCTCATCCCTCGGTCGAACGCGCGTTGCGATCCATCGTTCCCGTCGGGGGTGGCGTGCGAGACGTCCGACAACGTCCCCTCATCGGAGGCGTCTTC
>CAYQWI010000282.1:0-3278 GCA_964421165.1 uncultured Natronomonas sp. | reverse complement strand
ACGACCGCCTTGCCGCGTTGCGCCGTGATGGTCGCTCGCATACTGACGAGTTCGCGCACATCCAGAGCGAATACGAACGGGTAAACAGCAAGATTCGGCACAAGCGCGAACAACTGACGCACGATGTAGCCAACCAAGTTCTCGCACTTGCGCTCATCTACGACGTGGACGCGATTGTCCACGAGGACTTGCGGTCGCTCTCTCCACCGGGTGACGAAGGCACGTTGTCGTGGGAATTGTCGTCATGGGCTCGGCGTGAGATCATCGAGAACATCGAATACCGAGCAGACTGCGCTGGAGTTGCTGTTGAGCGAGTCTATCCACAGGGAACAAGTCGGTCGTGTCCCCGGTGTGGCTCAACCGGCCACACTTGCAAATCGCCCGACCACCAGCAAGAACACTGGTGGGGCGGGCACTTCCGGTGTGACAACACCCGGTGTGGGTTCGAAGGCGACCGGGATTACATCGGGGCGCTGAACGTGGCTCGCGTGTTCTTCAGCGAGACGGACGAGCTAGACCGCGGTTTCACATTCTCCTACACGGGGCATTCTGAAATCGTGCTAGCTTGCCGTTCCGCTGGTGAGCAGTCCGATGGACTGCGATCCACGTCAGAACCCGCTTCTGACGCTGGCACGCGGCTCACGTTCGGGTCTGGCATCGTCGCCTACGAACCCGACCAGGCAGCGGCGACCGCTGGTGGTGGGTCGGCTGTCATAGCGCCCGCTGTCGCCGTACCCGAGTCGAATGTGGATGGTAGCGATGGACGTGGCCCAGCCGTCCACCAGTGTACCCGTTTTGTACGGTATACTACTGAAAGCTACTGAAAATTGGAACGGTTCCGTTTCGAACGGTGAAACCGCCTCGGTACGAGTTCTCCGAACCGAGTCAAATCGGCTCGATACGAGCGTTCCGAACCAGCATTAAACCGGCTCGCCGAAACAGTACATCGTCTCGTTTTGTGTGATCTCGACGTCGAGGAACTCGCCGATCTCGATCCCGCGCTCGGTGGCGTTCGTGACGATGACCTGTCGGTACGCGCTGTCACGGCACTTCACGGAGTCGCCGGTCCCCTGCTCGACGGCGAGCACCTCGTGTGTCTCGCCGACCATCGACGCGTACGCCTCACGGCAGATCTCCCGTTTCAGCGCCGCCATCTCCTTTGAACGCTCTTTCTTCAGCGTCCCGCCGAGCCCCTTCATGTCGGCGGCGTCGGTTCCGGGGCGCTTCGAAAAGCGGGTCACGTTGATCTTTTCGGGCCGAACCGAATCGAGCAGTTCCATCGATCGTTCGTGATCGGCCGCCGTCTCGGTCGGGAAGCCGACGATGAAATCCGTCGAGAGCGTCCAGTGATCGAGTCTATCGTCGAACGCCTCGACGACCTCCTCGAACTTGTCGACGCGGTGTTGACGACGCATCGCTTCGAGCACCTCGTCGGAGCCGGACTGGACCGGAACGTGGATGAAATCGTAGAGTTTCTCGTGTTCGGCGAACACGTCGGCTAACTCCTCGTGAACGCCGTGAATCCCGCCGGGGTTCGCCATCCCGACGCGGACGCGGAAGTCGCCGTCGATATCGCAGATCCGCTCTAAGAGTTCGGGAAGCTTTCGCTCACCCTTGTCCCAGCCGTAGACGCCGGTGTCTTGCCCCGTGATCCGGAGCTCTTTCGCACCGGCGTGAACCAGCGCGCGCGCCTTCTCGACGTTCTCCTCGACGGGCGGGGAGTCGACCCGTCCGGTGGCGAACTTCGTGATGCAGTACGAACAGTTGCTCATACAGCCCCGAGCGATCGGGACAATTCCGATCACGCCGTCGAGGATCGGTTCGGTGTCCGGCGTCGTCGTGGGACACTCGCCGTTCGTGACCGCCGCCGGCACGTCGTCCCAGTGGAGCACCTGTACGTCCAGATCGTCGAACTGCTCGCCCTGAGCGAGCGCCATGCAGCCGGTGACGAGGAGGTCCGCGGTTTCGGCCTCCAGTTCCTCTGCGCGTCGGCGCATGTTTCGCTCGGTCTTTTCGAGGACGGTGCAGGTGTTGAGGATGGCCACGTCCGCTGCCTCGACGGACTCTGCCCGGTAGTGGCCCGCATCGCGGAGCGAACGCTCGATCCGGCGGCTCTCACCCCGGTTCGACGTACAGCCGTACGTCTCGATGTGGTAGGTGGCCATCGGTTATCGTCAGTAACGCGCCGTCGCTCAAAAGGGCGACGTTTCGAGTCACTCGCTTTCGCGGTCGGATTCTCCCGCACCGATCGCTTCGATTTCCTCGGCGTCGAAGCCCTCGATGATCGCGTCGCCCGCGGACGCCCCGATCCGTTCCGCGCCGGCTTCGAGCATGGCGAGCGCCTCTTCGAAGCTTTCGATTCCACCGCTGGCTTTCACCGGTAGATACTCGGCCATGAGCTCGACGTCGTCGACGGTCGCGCCGCCGCCGAAAAACCCCGTCGCCGTCTTGACGAACGCGGCGTCCGCGGCGACGACGAGTTCACACGCCGTTCGAAGCTCCTCCGCCGAGAGCAGTGGCGCTTCGACGATGACTTTCACCGGGATCGGAACCGCCGCGACGACCCGTTCGAGTTCCGTCCGGACGAGGTCCGTCTCGCCGGCCCGGAGGCGACCGACGTTCGCGACGACGTCGATCTCGTCGGCCCCGTCCCGCCACGCCTGCTCGGCCGCAAACTCCTTGCTCGCGGGCGCGTCCTGCCCGTGTGAGAACCCGCAGACGGTTACGATCGATACGTCCGGAGCGTATTCGGCCGCCTCGGAGACGTAACACGGCGGGATACAGACGTTCATCCCATAGTGTCGGGCGGTGTCGATGACCGCTTCGACGTCGCCGATCGTCGTCTCCGGGCCGAGAACTGTGTGGTCGATGTGGGCGGCGAACGCGGTGCGATCCATACCGGCCCAACGGAGCGATGATATATAAATCGACAGTCGCGTCGCGCTCGCGGCGGGAGCCCTTCGGGAGCGACGAACCGATCTCCGACCGTCGTTGACGTCCGATCTCGGGGGGCGTAAATACCAAAGTGTTTAAATACTTTTCGCCCGTTTTTTACGTACTAACATCTGACCGGGTTTTTTCGGGTTGACCCCCGCCTGGTAGCCCCCGCCACGTAGCATGAGTGAACATACACGAACACGAACGACCGAGTCCGAGACCGAAACAGAAACCGAACGGGACGAGACGACGGGCTGTCCCGAGTGTAACGGTCGGCTCACCGCCGACTCAGAACACGGCGAAACCGTCTGTCAAGACTGCGGGTTAGTCGTCGACGAGAA
>CAYQWI010000281.1:0-3294 GCA_964421165.1 uncultured Natronomonas sp. | reverse complement strand
ACAAACACGATATCACAGAGCTCGATATCGCGGTGGTGACGATTTCGACGAGCCGAGAGATCGACAGTGACGCCGCGGGCGAAGCGATCGCCGAGATACTCGAAGCCGCCGGTCACGCAGTCTCGGTTCGGGAACTGATAAACGACGATTTCGACACCGTTCAGAACACGATCGATCGGCTCGCCAACCGCTCTGACACCGACTGTGTAATCACCACCGGCGGAACCGGCGTCACTCCCGACGACGTGACTATCGAGGCGACAAAACCACTTTTCGATAAGCGACTTCCCGGGTTCGGGGAGTTGTTCAGACACCTCTCTTTCGACGAGATCGGAACGCGGGTCGTCGGAACGCGGGCGACGGCAGGTATCGTCGATAGTACACCGGTGTTCTGTCTGCCCGGAAGCGAGAACGCCGTTCGGCTCGGGACCGAACAGATCATCGTCGAAGAAGCGCCGCACTTGGCCGGATTGGCTCGTCGTGACGACGACGATGAATCTGAAGAGTAGCTCCGATCCGCGTATATGTCCTCGAAAGATGGGGCTTAATAGACGCTTAATCTGCGAGTAGGAGATCCATACTAAACCGGGTGTGGCGTTACAACCATTCTATAGGGAATCCCGACGGGCAACGATTCTTCGTTGGGCCAAAACGGGGACGGGGAGCCTGTGAGAACCGGAGCGACTGACATATAAGTGACCATACGATGAACCGACGACAGACCGTGCGGGGACTGGCCGCGATGGTGACCGGTGGGATCATCACGAGCACTGTCGCCGGTGGGAGCTCAGCTTCGGTTTCGGAGTTTATGATCCGGGATAGCCACATCCGAACGGCTGACGGAACGGTAACGTCCGTCAACGCCGAAGCGACGTTCGAAATCGGTTGGGAAGGGATAGACGGCGAGGGGACACTTTCGGTAACGCTCACGGCGGAAAACGTCGTCACCGGCGAGTCGACGGCGGTCGTAGAGATGAGCGACGAACTGGGGGCGACCCACGGAACGCGAACGTATGCCCCGGACGATATCGATCTCCTGACGACATCGGTGTTCGAAGCGAAGGGGTTCGAGGCGGAAGAAAACGACACCGAGGAAACGGATATTCGCTACGAACTACTCGCAACGCTGGAAACCGGAGACACGACGCGACACGTGACGACGGCCGACACCGCGACCGTCTCCGTCGAGCACGTCGCCGATCCGCGGGTCGAAAGCGTCGACGTCGTCGACGATTCGAACCCGGCGCGGGATCGCGCCATCGTTACCTGGACCGTCTCGGATCCGGGGGGAAGACTCGACGAGGTGACGACTGAACTGCGACCGGAAGAGAGCACGGGAACGCTGGACGCACAGACCACAAGCGTCGACGGTTCGGACGCGGACGGAGAGCACGAACTCGAAAGCAACGACGGGGGGCCGTACGAGATCGCGACCACGGTAACGAACACTGATGGGAACACCGACACGGAGACAAACCCGTTCGGAACGGCCCAAGAGCTGGATGACGGCGATACGGTGTTCGAGACGCTAACCGCCGAAATCACGGACACCCGAGGAGGAAACGACGCGCCGTCGGAAGCGACCTTCGAGTACGCGATCGACAGCTCGGAGCCGCACACGATCCAGTTCACGCTCGAAGTCGACGGGAACACCGACATCGAGGTCGTCGAAGGAACGACGGACGGGACAGCGATCGTCGATGGAGGGGGCGGTCAACCACCGAACACCGACACCGCGACCGTGACGGCCGACATAGACGGCGGCGAACGCTGCAGCACGGATATCACCGCCTCCGACGGAGAGGCCTCGTTATGCAAGTAACGCTCACTACGGCAACGGACAGAGGCTCGCGGTCAAAAGCGCCCGTTCGTCGGTCTCGTTCCGGGCGCCGTGCTCGACACCGCGGGTGTTGTGAACGACGGCAGGGGCGTGGACCGTCTCTTCGGTGTCGCCCTGCGTGACGACGACGGCCCCCTCCAGAAGATGAAAGACGTTCTCACAGTCGTCGTGGACGTGCGGTTCGAAGGCGCTGTTTGGGCCCAATGCGAACAGTTTCACGAGAACGTCGTCTTCGACGACGAGTTCGGCGGTTTCGACCGCTCCCTCAGCCGGGTCGAGATCCGGGAGTTCGTTCAGCGTCATATCCGACCATCGTCGGCCCGTCAATTAAAACTGTACGACAGCGAGATCGGAGATCCCGTATCAGTCAGTTGTCTCGTTTGGCGGCGGGGTTCGTGACTGCGCCGTTCGCCGCCGAGCCGAAGTCGTTGCCGTACTTCGCGAGGACGCCGCCGGGGTAGTTCGGTTCCGGCTGCTCCCACGCGTCGAGGCGGGCTTCGAGCTCCTCATCGGAAAGATCCACGTCGAGGGTGCGGTTAGGGACGTCGACCGTTACGGTATCACCCTCTTCGATCGCCGCGATCGGGCCGCCGACGAACGATTCGGGAGCGACGTGGCCGATCATCGGGCCACGGGTCGCACCGGAGAATCGACCGTCGGTGAGAAGCGCCACGTCGTCCTCGTGGCCGGCACCGACGACCGCTGCGGTGATCCCGAGCATCTCGCGCATCCCGGGACCGCCCTGCGGACCCTCGTTTCGAATGACGATCACGTCGCCCGATTCGATGTCACCTTCCTGCACGTAGGCCATCGCGTCCTCTTCGTTCTCGAAGACTCGGGCCGGACCTTCGTGGTGGAACTTGTCGTCGCCGGTGACTTTGAGCACCGATCCGTCCGGAGCGATGTTTCCTTTGAGGATCTTGATCGCGCCCTCTTCCTGTTTCGGCTCGTCGACCGTGTAGAGGAAGTCAGCGTCGATTTCGTCGTCGGCCGGCAGGCCGGGTTCGTTTTCGAGGTATTCGATCTCCTCGGAGAGGGTCCGCCCGGTGACGGTCATCTCGTCGTGGAGCAGTCCGGCATCGAGCAGTCGGCGGATCAAAATCGGGACGCCGCCGATCTCGTGGAGGTCGTTCATGACGCTCTTGCCGCCGGGCTGGAGATCCGCGATCTTCGGCGTCCGCCGCGAGATCTCATCGAACTTCTCGATCGGGAGGTCGATTCCGGCCTCCGCGGCGAGTGCGGGAAGGTGCAACACGCCGTTCGTCGAACCGCCCATCGCGGTTTGCAGCGTGATGGCGTTCTCGAAGGATTTTTCGGTGATGTAATCCGACGGCCTGCGATCGTTTTTCACGACATCGACTGCGAGTTCGCCGGCGCGGCGCGCGATCGCGTACCGCTCGTGATCTTCGGCGGGCGCGGAGGCGCTTCCGAGCGGTGCGAGCCCGATGACCTCC
>CAYQWI010000280.1:0-3304 GCA_964421165.1 uncultured Natronomonas sp. | reverse complement strand
AAGTCGTCCTTCTGGATCGGAAGCTGCCGGACACCTCGGGCGAGGAACTGCTCGGCCAACTCAAGGAGTCGGGCGTCGACTGCGGCTACGCGATGCTCACCGGGACCGAACCGGGCTTTGAGATCCTGAAACTCGATATCGACGAGTACGCCACGAAGCCGATCGAACGCGACGAACTCATCGCGATCGTCGAGCGTCTGGAGGACCGGCGCGCCGTCGAAGGGGCGGTCGGGGCATACCTCTCGGCACTCTCGAAAAAGCGGGCGATTGAGGCCGAACTCGACGCCGAGGAACTGGACTCCGATCCTCGGTATCGCTCGCTGTCGAGCGAACTACACGGGCGGCGACGACAGATCGAATCGCTGTTGAGACAACTGGACGAGTCGGGGGTCGATGTTTCGGCCGATACTGAGGCTGCAAGCGTTCCCAGCCCGGAGCCGATTTATAAAGCTCGGCCGAAAGAGTTCTACGGATTGTGGTTACTCGCCGCGTTGACGTATGGTTTCGGTGACATCGTCTCGACGGTGTACGCCGTTTTTATGGTTCCGGGAGTCGACGAGGCAAACCCGGTCGTCGACGCGCTGTTGAGTAACTTCGGGATCGGCGGATTCTTGCTTTTCAAACTGCTCGTCTTCTTTATACTGATCTCGATCAGCGTTCAGGGGGCCCGCACCGAGGATCGCTTTTCGTACTACTGGCCGCCGATCCTCGCGACGCTTCTGGGAGCCGGACTCACGCTGTGGAACCTCTCGCTGATACTGTGAGAGACGGGAGTCGGCCCCGGGGCGATTCACAGCCACTTTCGAACCTTCCGCCGGACCGTATCAGCGAGCGACGTGTCGCGGGTCGAATCCCTGAACCGGAGCGGCCGGAACCCGACCGCGAGCGCGAAGATAACTGTGACGAACGCCGCGATGACGCCGTTGATAGCCAGGATGGCGACCCACGGATGGATGTTGTGGAGCGCGACGATCAACGAGACCGGCAGAATACCGATGTACTGTCGTTCGGAGATCGCCCGGTAGTAGACTCCGGTCTCCTCTGGAGCGTGCAACGTTGCCGTCGTGCCGGCACTCTCTCCACGGCGGACAACGTGTGTCGTCTCATCGACGTCCACCCCCGTGCTGGCCGGCTCGATAATCGCAACGAGCGGGATGAAGCCGTTGTTGGTGATGTTGTATTCGAGTGTCTGATTGCCGCCCCGTTCGATCACGGTCGGGTTCTCGCTCGGTGACTGTGAGCTCACGATCGTCACGTCGTTCGTCCCCGACGGAACGACCATACTCGCCGTTGCGGGGGCGAGTATCAACAGTAAGATCACCGCGAGAATGACGGACGCGCGCATCGCGCCGCCACGCGAGCGTGATCGCTCTTTTTTGGCTCGTTTCTCGGAACCGAGCAGATCGGAGGCGAAGCTGAACAGCAACAACAGCACGCCAGCGCCGATCATGAGTGAGCCGATGTCGCCGTCGGCGAGTGCGCTGGCTCCCGGAACCGCGCTCAGTATCCCGACGAGTGCCGCGACGAACCCCTGCAGCGCCATCGCGACGGTTCCGAGATACGGGATGACGACGACTTCGCCGTCGAACTGCCACGCGACGGCCGCTATCTGGGACTCCTGTACCGGCGGCTCAGGGCCGTCCTGATCGGTGAACGGGTTGGCGTCTCCCTGTGTTATATACCCCTCTTCGGTTTCGCCGACGACGCGGTGCGTTGTGAGTCCGCCGCCTTCGAGTTCGCGCGCATCGAATGTGATCACGTCGCCCTCCTCGATATCTCCGGCCAGCGCCGGTGGAACGGCGACGAAGCCGTCTCCGGGTTCGAGCGTCGGGGACATACTTCCCGTCACAACGAAGCCGAGAAGGATCGGCTGCCCCAGTTGTTGGCCGACGAGCATGGCGATCACGGCACCGATGAAAAGCAGCGTGATCACCGTGCTGATCGAGGAGCGGAGCTTCATACGTTGGGGTTACCGAATGTAGGATCGGTGTACGTAAATATCGAGTGCCGACACTCGGGGCGGTCGTTTCGGGCGGTAGTACTGGCTTAATCAAAAAGATAATACCTGCAACCGTCATATGAAGGGTATGAACGACGTGGACAGCGACGGTGTCTGTCCGGAGCGTATCGTCCAAAGCGAGGCGGAGGACGATGCGTATAAATGAGCCGCCCCGAACCGGAGAACGAAACGGCTGATCCGTCGACGGCACCGATCGAGGTGTTGCTCGTCGACGATAACGAACAGTGGGCCGAATTTCTCGCTACCGATCTCGAACGGGAGGCAGACCTGGACGTTACGGTCACGCTGAGCGCCAACGAGGCGCTGATGACGCTTCGTGAGAGCGATTCGATCGAGTGTGTTGTCGCCGATTACATGATGCCCGAGATCGATGGGCTGCAGCTGCTCGAGCGCATCCGCGAAGATCGTCCCGAGCTTCCGTTTATTTTCCTCACTGGACAGGGTAGCGAGGATATCGCCTCACAGGCGATCAAAGCAGGCGTCTCGGATTACTTCAGAAAGGATCCAAACGTCGATCAGACCTCGCTTTTGGCCAATCGGATCATCCAGTCCGTCGAACAGCGTCGGCTTCAGCGCGATCTCGAAGCGAGCGAGGAACGGTATCGAACGATCACCGAACAGATCTGGGACGGGATCGTCATTCTCCGAGACGACAGCGCCCTGTTTTGTAACGAGCGGTTCACCGAGTTAACCGGATACGATATCGACGACCTCGATGAGCAGTCGTTTATCCGAAGCGTGATCCACCCTGACGATCGAGGGACCGTCGAAGAGACGATACAGGAAGTTCGGCGTGGAGACGCCGAGGGCGACGTCTTCGAGACCCGGTTGACCACCGAAGCGAACGAACTCCGCCACTGTGAGTATACGATCCGGACGATTCCGTTCGAAAACGACTCCGCACAGGTCGTCTCGATCCGGGATGTCACGGAGTCCAAACAGAGACAGCGAAGCCTCCGGAGGGAACGCGAACTCAACCGCGCTGTGCGAACCGCGCTTGTCGAATCGCGAAACCGTTCGGCTCTCGAAGACGATGCGACGAAGTTGCTCTCGGAGTTCGGATACGAACTCGCCTGGATCGGCGAAACGGCCGATGATTCGATCCAGCCACGCAGCGTCGCGGGGGAAGCACGGTATCTCGACCGGATCGAACTTTCGATGGCAGCCGGAACCAACGCCGAGGAGCCCAGTATCTGGACCGCCCGAACGGGCGAACCGCAGTTCGTCGGTGATTTCGCGGATATGTTTTCCACGGGGTGGCGAGAGCTCGCGACGGAGTGTGGC
>CAYQWI010000279.1:0-3323 GCA_964421165.1 uncultured Natronomonas sp. | reverse complement strand
GGCGGTGTTCAGATAAGAATGAAAAGTGAGGCGGTACGTTTTCTAAGTGATCTATGCCCGAAAACGCCCGCCTCAACGGCTGTTTGGACGAGATCGAGTTAGGTTTTGTGGAACGAGAAGCGACACCGAAATTGCTGATGAAGCTCGGTATTCAACTTCATTTGGCTGGATTATCACTTTCGAATACCGTTTCAATTCTTGAGATATTCGGTGTCGAACGGGCTCGATCTACCGTCCACAACTGGGTTCACAAAGCCGATTTACAGCCCGAATCTGATCAGAACCCGGATCACGTTGCGGTCGATGAGACCGTGATCCAACTCAATGATGAACAGTATTGGCTGTACGCTGCTGTCGATCCTGAAACAAACGAATTACTCTATACAAAGCTTGAACCAACGACAAACAAAGTAATTGCTCACGCATTCTTTGCCGAACTCCGCGAGAAACACGACGTTGACGACGCGGTGTTTCTCATCGACGGCTCGCTCTCATTGAACAACGCCTGCCGACGTCACGGCCTCGATTTCAGATACGAAAAACATGGAAATCGGAACAGCGTTGAACGTGTCTTTCGAGAGATAAAACGCAGAACTACCAGTTTCTCAAACTGTTTCAGCAACGCCAACGCAGAAACTGCTGATAATTGGCTCAGATCGTTCAGCTTCGCATGGAATCAACTTATCTGAACACTACCACTTATTCAGCGGCTGCCGCCGCCACCCTGTTCGCGGTTCCGTTCGTCATCGCTCACTTACTCGGCGGCTGCCGCCGCCGCGCGCGCCTCCTCGACGCTTTTACCCTCTCCCAACAGCGCCTCCACGAAGAACTCGCCCGCCTTGAATGACGACCGGACCATCGGTCCCGAAGCGCAGTACAAAAAGCCGAACTCCTCCTCGGAGACGGCCTTCCAGACGTCGAACGTGTCCGGATGGACGTACTCGAAGACCTCCAGGTGCGACCGGGACGGCTGGAGGTACTGTCCGAACGTGACGATGTCGACGCCGATCTCGCGGAGATCGGAGAGCGTCTGGTACACCTCGTGGTCGTACTCGCCGACGCCGAGCATGAGGCTCGTCTTCGTGTAGATATCTGACTCTTCTACCACCCGCTCCAGGACCGAAAGCGACTGTTCGTACCCGGCGCGTCGATCGCGAACGGGCCACTGGAGCCGTTCCACCGTCTCGACGTTGTGTGCGATCACGTCCGGTTCGGCGTCGATGATTTCGTCGACGGCGTCCGGATCGCCCTGGAAGTCCGGGATCAGCGTCTCCACGAGGATCGAGGGATCGCGGCGTTTGATCTCGCGGATCGTCGCCGCGAAGTGGCCCGCTCCGCCGTCTTCTAAATCGTCGCGATCGACGGAGGTCAACACGACGTACTCCAGTCCGATCTCGGCGACGGCCTCGGCCACGTTTTTCGGCTCCTCCGGATCCAGCGGATCCATGCCGCCGGTCTTTACGTCACAGAAGTTACAGCCGCGGGAACACCGTTCGCCCATCAGCATGAACGTCGCCGTTCCGGGGCCGTTGCGCCCGCTCCAGCAGTCCCCGAGATTCGGGCAGTTGGCCTCCTCACAGACGGTGTGGAGGTTCCTGTCGCGAAGCGTCTGTTTGATCTCGGTGAACCGCTCGCCGCTCGGCGGACGGCTCTTTAGCCACGCGGGTTTGCGGCGTCGGCTACTCATGTCCGATCATTCGCGCCGGAGACCAAAAGGGTGTGGGAGCGTCCGGGACGGAAACGCCTATACCGTCGGCCCCCTCCGTTTCGTCCGTGGCAGGTCGCACGGAATACGAGACCGAACCCGTCGTCGAAACCGTCTTTCCGGAGTTCGCCGACGTCTTCCCGTTCGAGTCGTTCAACCGGATGCAAGCGACGGCGCTCCCGGCGATCGCCGAGCGCGACGACAACGTCGTCGTCAGCGCGCCGACCGCCAGCGGCAAGACCGCGCTGGCCGAGGCCGCCATCTGTCGGGCGCTCGATTCGGGCGGCACTGCGCTGTTTTTGGCCCCGCTGCGGGCGCTGACGAACGAGAAAGAATCCGAGTGGGAACGCTTCGAGGAGCTCGGCTACTCCGTCTACGTCGTCACCGGCGAACGCGAACTGAACCCTCGGCGCGCCGAGCGGGCGGATATACTCGTGATGACGCCGGAGAAGGCGGATTCAGCGACGCGAAAGCACGACTCGCCGCGCTATTCGTTCATCACCGACGTCGACTGCTGTGTCATCGACGAGGTTCACCTGCTCGACTCTGATCGCCGCGGCGCCGTTCTCGAAGTGACGATCTCGCGGTTTCGCCGTCTGTGTGATCCGCGCATCGTCGCGCTGTCGGCGACGATGCAGAACGTCGGTGACGTCGCCGCGTGGCTCGATGCGCCCGAGGAGTGCACCTTCCAGTTCGGCGACGACTACCGGCCGGTACCGCTGTCGGCGACCGTCGAAACGTACGCTCATGGCGACAACGCCTTCGCCGACAAGTATCGTCGGCTCTACCGCGCGATGGACCTCGCTCAGCCGCACATCGAAGACGGCGGACAGGCGCTCGTCTTCGTCGCCTCCAGACAGGACACGGTTCGAGCGGCCGAAAAGGCCCGGGACGTGATCGCCGAACGCGACATCGAGATCGGCTCCCGGGGCGACTACGACTTCCACACCGACGCACAGGAAATAAAAAACGACACCCTTCGACAATCGGTCGTCGACGGCGTCGGCTTCCATCACGCCGGCCTCTCGAAGGCAGACAAGGACCGCGTCGAAGCGTGGTTCAAATCGGGCGAGATACAGCTTTTGTTTTCGACCTCGACGCTCGCGTGGGGCGTCAACCTCCCCGCGCGGTGCGTCGTCATTCGCGACACGAAACTCCACGACCCGCTCGAAGGCGAAGTCGACATGAGCCCCCTCGACATCCTCCAGATGCTCGGCCGGGCCGGCCGCCCCGGATACGACGACGCCGGCTACGCCCACATCGTCTGCGACGGCGCGGACGCGGACCGGTATCGACAGCTGCTCGTCGACGGCAAGCCGATCGAATCGCGGCTGGCCGAGGCGCTCGATTCGCACTTGAACGCCGAGATCGCGCTGGGCGTCGTCGACGATATCGAGGACGTGATGGCGTGGCTCGAGACGACGTTTTACTACACTCGCGCGTCGAGCGCGCCGGAGCAGTACGACGACAGCGACTCGCTCAGGGATCGGGTGTCGGCCACGCTGTCTCGCCTCGTCGATGGAGGGTTCGTCGACCAGTCCGGACTGGAGATCGAACCCACGCAACTCGGCCGACTCACGTCGCAGTTTTACCTCCGGCTCGACACCGCCGAGGCGTT
>CAYQWI010000278.1:0-3334 GCA_964421165.1 uncultured Natronomonas sp. | reverse complement strand
CGCCTGCAGCGTCTCCGGCGTCGTCACGAGCACGTCCGGCGGATCGTTCGCCTGCTTTTGCCGCTGGTAATCCGTCGTGTCGCCGTGTCGGACCGCCACGTCGATCCCGAGCGTTTCTCCCCACCAATCGAGCCGTTCGCGCATGTCGCGGTTCAGCGCCCGAAGCGGCGTGACGTACAGCGCTTGAATCCCGAACCGCGGTTCGCGGGCACAGATCGAAGAGAGGACGGGTAACATCGCCGTCTCGGTCTTTCCCGAGCCGGTCGGCGCGATCATGAGCCCGTGATCGCCCCCGGCGAGTGCCGGGATGGCCTTCCGCTGTGGCTCCGTGGGCGTCGTGAATCCCCGCTCGGAGAGCGCCGTCCGAACGTCCGGATGCAGGGCGGCGAACGCGTCCATCCCGGCCTCCGTCGCGACCCGATCGCTCATCGACTCGTCGTAGTGTCGCCAGCGGAATAAGCGACGCGTTCGGTGCCGTGAAATCTGAGAATGCCCCGAAGGCATATACTTTCCCCGGCCGACGATTCCGGCATGATCGACGAAACCGCCGAAGAGATCCGCGAGATGCAGACCCATTCGTCGTCGGTCGTCGCCGTCAAGGCGGCCGAAGCCCTCCGAGTGCTGCTCGATAGGGAGTTCGCGACAGTCGAGCAGTACGTCAGAGCGCTCGAACGCAACTCCAGCGCTCTCCAGCGCGCACAGCCCTCACACGCCTCGCTGCACAACACGCAACGGACTATCGTCTCCCGGATCGAGAACGGCGAGTTCGAATCTCTCGCGGACGCGAAAGCCGCGACCGAAGCGGTCATTGATGAGATCGTCGAGTCGGTCGAAACGGCGAAACACGACGCGGCGACGAACGCTGTCGAGCTCCTTTCGGACGGAGCGACCGTGTTGACGCACGATTACTCCTCGACCGTCGTCGAAGCCATCGAACTCGCAGCTCAGGAGGGACACCATCTCGACGTGTACGTCACGGAAGCCCGTCCGAGATTCCTCGGTCGCAAGACCGCCCGTGCGCTGGCGAGCATCGATCGCGTCGACACGACGCTCATCGTCGACAGCGCCGCCGGCCACTATCTCGACGAGTGCGATCGGGTGGTCCTCGGGATGTCCTCGATCGTCGACGAGACGCTGTACAACCGGGTCGGCACGTTCCCGATCGCGGCGACGGCGGCCGAGCTCGCCGTTCCGGTCTCGGTCGTCGGTGCGAAAGAAAAGCTCATCGAGGACGGCTTCGCCTTCGAAAACGAGTTCCGGTCGCCGGTCGAAGTGATGCGCGAACCGGCGGAGGGATTTTCGGTGGCGAATCCGGCCTACGACGCCACGCCGACGCATCTCCTCGAAAACGTCGTCACGGACGAGGGCGTCGAAAAGCTCGGTTGATTCCGCGGCGATTCGTTCAGGCGGGGATCGGTCGTCGCCGCCCCTCGTCGTCGAACTGGGGCTGGCTCACGAGCACCGTCCCGCACTCGGGACACTCGACGTCGGTTCGGCCGTCGTGGTCGACGAGCGACCAGCCGCCGTCAGTCGACCCTTTTCGATCACAGATCGGACAGACGAGCGTCGACTTTCGATCGGTGCGACGAGGTGTTTCGGATTCGATTCCTGTCATTACTGGAGCCGAAGCGTTCCACGAGTAAATGGTTGCCGTCTTCGACCGAATATTCCGATTTCGAGAGCTGTGGTGGCGATTTACACGGACTCGAGGAGAACGCTCACGACGTCACTCGCGCGGAGGCCATCACTGTGGATAGACGACGTTGTTTCGGAATCCCTCGGGCGTTGTCGTCGTCTCGAACCGCTCGAGAACGACGTAGACGCGATCCTCGATCGAGTCCGAAATCGAAGCTGACGCACACGACGGAGACGATTCGAACGCCGTTTTGACCGTTTCGAGCTCGGCGGGATCTTCGACTTCGACGAACAGCTTGAATTCGGTCGGAAGCTTCCGATGCAGCCGGAACGGAACCGTCGCTTCGATCGTTCGGTCGAGCTCTCGATACTCCGTCTCCACGGAGAACTCGGTGTTTCGAACCTTCATCTTCCGCTTGTCGCTCGGTGAGGGGTCCTGCTCGAGAAACTCGTTGTTCCCGAACCGGACGAGGAGGTACTTGCTCTCGATTACCTCGTAGACGTGGTCGGGGATCCCTTCGATCTCGATCGTCTTTCGTCGCACTTCCGTATCGAGCTTCGTCTGCGCTTTTCGACCGAGAAGCACCGAGAGACGATCGAAGACGCTATCGAACAGCATGAGTACAACTCCGGCCATGAGGAGGGCCTGCAAGACGAACGCATACTCCGAACGCAACTTCTCCATACCACTTCTCTCGCTCGCGTACCGCTTTAATTCAATGTTTTCGAGTGGTGTTCGATGACGAATTGATCTTCGGTCTTGAGTCGCGTTTGGTCCGGCTCACCGCGAGTATCTCGCTCGGTTTCGCGTGCTGTGTTCGCCGACGGTATATTGACCGGATCGAATGAAGCAACCATAGGATGGGCGAAGACGTCGAGCCGTTCGATGCCGTAACCGTGTTGATCGTCGATGACAGCGAGTTCTTTGCGGATATGCTGGCCCGCGAACTCCGGGACCGCGGCGATCTCGACACCGAATCGTGCTACGATCCCGAAGCGGTACTCGAAACGCTCGACGAACGCGACGACATCGACTGCATCGTCAGCGACTATCTGATGCCCAGTCTGGACGGGTTAGAACTGCTCGATGCAGTTCGAACCGACCACGACGAGTTGCCGTTCATCCTGTTGACCGGACAGGGCGACGAAAACATCGCGAGTCGGGCGATCAAAGAAGGCGCGTCCGACTATATTACGAAGGAAACGATACTCGAAGACAGCGAGTTCGGCCTCCTCTTGAACCGGATCAAAAAGGGGGTCGAACACCACAGAACCGAACGACAGCTCGAAGCGAACCGCGAGCGACTCCGGACACAGAACGAACACCTCACGGTGTTGAACCAGATGCTCAGACACGACATTCGAAACGATCTCCAGCTCGTGTTGGGATATCTCGACGAACTCGAAGAGCATCTCGACGAATCGGGACGCACGTATCTGGCGACGGCCAGGGAGGGGACAAAAAACGCCGTCGACGTCACCAACACCGCCGAGGAGATCTCGACAGTGGTCGTCGAACCGGAATCGCCTTCACAGTCGGTCGCGGTCAAACCCATCATCTCCGAGCGCGTCGAGGAGACCGATGCGGCTTATCCGGACGCGACAGTGTCTATCGACGGATCGATTCCCGATCTGGACGTTCGAGGTTCGAAAATGCTCGCTCCCGTGGTCAGGAATTTATTAACCAACGGTATCGAAC
>CAYQWI010000277.1:0-3337 GCA_964421165.1 uncultured Natronomonas sp. | reverse complement strand
TCCCCGACCCGTCCTGTAACCCGTATCTCGCCTTCGCCGCGCTCATCACCGCCGGTATCGACGGGATCGAGCGTGGGCTTGAGGCACCGGACCCGATCAGAGAGAACATCTACGAGTTCGACGAACAGAAACGCGAGGAGTACGGCATCGAGACGCTTCCGACCAACCTCGGCGAGGCCATCGACGAACTCGAAGACGACGAGGTCGTCCTCGATGCCCTCGGCGACCACATCAGCGAGAAGTTCGTCGAGGCGAAAACGCAGGAGTTCGACGATTACCTCGTCGACGTCTCCCAGTGGGAACTCGACCGGTACCTCGAGACGTTCTAAAAGAGCCTCCGGCCACCGCGCCCGAGATCGTTTACACTGCGCTTCGACACCGAACTACCGACGATTTTTATACCACGACTTTTCAGCAGACACATCTCTCGGACACTCGCTCGGCTTTTGATTGTCCTGAGAGATCCGGCGATGGGCTGGGAGACTGTAAACAGTAGGTTTATCAGGCGCACGGGCAGATATTCACGTCATTACTAAATGACGCAGAAACACCGACAACCGGAGGTGAACATCGGGCTGGTCGGCCACGTCGACCACGGGAAGACGACGCTCGTCGAAGCGCTTTCCGGTGAGTGGACGGATCAACACTCCGAGGAGATGAAACGCGGTATCTCCATTCGTCTCGGGTACGCAGACGCGACGTTCCGGGAGTGTCCGGGGCTGGACGAGCCCGAACGGTACACCGTCGAGGAGACCTGTCCGGACGGGTCCGAGAGCGAGCATCTTCGGACGGTGTCGTTCGTCGACGCACCGGGCCACGAGACGCTCATGGCGACGATGCTTTCGGGAGCCGCCATCATGGACGGGGCGGTGTTGGTCATCGCGGCCAACGAGCCGGTCCCGCGCGCACAGACTGAAGAACACCTGATGGCGCTCGATATCATCGGCATCGAGAACATCGTCATCGCTCAGAACAAGATCGATCTGGTCGACCGCGATCAGGCGGTTCGAAATTACGAACAGATCCAGGAGTTCGTCGAGGGGACGGTGGCCGAGTCGGCTCCGATCGTCCCGGTTTCGGCCCAACAGAACGTGAACATGGATCTGTTGATCGGAACGATCGAAGCGGAGATCCCGACGCCGGAACGCGATCCCGACACGGACGCACGGATGCAGGTCGCTCGCTCGTTCGATATCAACCGCCCGGGGACGACGTGGGACGACCTGGTTGGCGGCGTCCTCGGCGGCTCGCTCACGCAGGGTCGACTCGCCGTCGACGACGAGATCGAGATCAAACCCGGCCGCGAAATCGAGGAGGGCGGCCAATCGGAGTACCGGCCCGTCGAGACCACCATCCGGTCGTTGCAGGCCGGCGGCGAGTTCGTCGACGAAGTGACGCCCGGCGGACTGCTCGGTGTCGGAACCGGACTGGATCCCTCCCTGACGAAGGGCGACGCGCTGGCCGGACAGGTCGCCGGACCGCCCGGATCGCTGCCGCCGACGCGGGAAGCGTTCACCATGGATGTCGAACTGCTCGATCGCGTCGTCGGTGAAAGCGCCGAGGAAATCGAACCGATCAGCACAGGCGAGCCGCTGATGCTCACGGTCGGGACTGCTACGACCGTCGGCGCGGTTACGAGCGCCCGCGACGACGAGTGTGAAGTGAACCTCAAACGCCCCGTCTGTGCGCCCGAGGGTTCGAAGATCGCGATCAACCGCCGGGTCGGCGCGCGCTGGCGGCTCATCGGCGTCGGAACGCTGCGGTGATGCGCGTGGTGCTCGATACGAACGCGCTGATGGCGCCGGTCGAAGTCGGCGTCCGACTCTTCGAGGAGCTCGATCGGCTCCTCGGCGAGTACGAGGCGGTCGTTCCCGAGGCGGTCCTCCAGGAGTTAGACCGTCTCGCGGCAGGCAACGGAACGGAGGCTACCGCCGCGAGTGTCGGGGCGGACCTCGCGCGCAGAGAGTGTGAGACCGTTGCCCACGAATCGACGTACGCCGACGACGCGATCGTCGAAATCGGCAGACGTGTCGAGTACGCGGTCACGAGCGATATGCCACTTAGACGGCGGCTTCTCGAAGCGAACGTTCCCGTAATCTGTTTACGGGACCGAACCAAACTGGAAATTACTGAAGCTTAACATGTACAAACGGGTCCGACTCAAAGATACGGTGGAGGTCCCTCCGAGACACCTCGCGGACGTATCGCCCGAGCTGGTCAAGCGGCTGTTGCAGGACAAGCTCGAAGGACAGATGGACGAAGGCGTTGGAAGTGTCGTCTCGGTGACGAACGTCCACGACATCGGTGACGGTGCGGTGTTACCGAACCGCCCCGGCGTCTACTATCAAGCCGAGTTCGACGCGGTCACGTTCGATCCACAGATGCAGGAAGTCGTCGACGGCGAGGTCGTCGAGGTCGTCAACTTCGGCGCGTTCGTCGGTATCGGCCCGGTCGACGGGCTGTTGCACGTCTCACAGATCTCCGATGAGTATCTGGCGTTCGACGACGAGAACCAACAGCTCGCCTCTCGGGATTCGAACCGTGTGCTGGGCGTCGGCGATTCCGTCAGAGCGCGGATCGTTACGAAGAGCATCGACGAACGCAATCCCCGGGACTCGAAGATCGGCCTCACTGCCAAACAGCCGGGATTGGGTAAACACGGCTGGCTCGAAGAGGAACGACAGCGTCGCGAGGCGCAGGCGGGTGATTAGATGGCGACCCGTCTGGTCTGTCGTGATTGCCACCGCGTTCTCGAAGTCGACGCCGACGAACAGTGTCCGGTCTGTGGGTCGAACTCGCTCACCGAAGACTGGGCCGGCTACGTCGTCATCGCTCACCCCGAACAGAGCGAGATCGCCGACGCGATGGGCGTTACCGAGGCCGGCAGATACGCGCTGAAGGTCCGTTGAGATGTCGACGATACTCGCAAAGCTCCCCACGGAGATGCGCGAGGATCTCAAAGAGCCGCTGGGAGCGATTTACACCGAGACGGACGCGTTGGGGTCCGCCGCGGGCGAGCCGATAATCGCCGTCGGCGACATCGTCACATACCATCTGCTCGAAGCCGGGATCCGGCCGCACGTCGCGATCGTCGACGGGAAGACGAAACGAACTCAGGTCGACCCGGAGGTGTCGAACGCGATCGAAGCGTTAGACGACGGACTGGCCGTCGCGAATCCACAGTCGACGATCACTGACGATCTGCTCGATGCGATCGCGACGGCGCTGAACCGTTCCGACCCGACTCTTATCACCGTCGACGGCGAGGAGGATCTCGCGGCGTTACCCGCGGTTCTCGCGGCACCGGAAGGGGGGTCCGTCGTCTACGGCCAACCCG
>CAYQWI010000276.1:0-3357 GCA_964421165.1 uncultured Natronomonas sp. | reverse complement strand
ACGCCTCGCAGATCACCGTCACCAGCGACGTCCCGCTCGCGGACGTCCCCATCGTAGAGGCGTGGTTCATCGACACGGACGGCGCGGCCCACTCGGCGACCGTCACGATGGACGCTCCCGGACCTGACGAGACGCGCTACACCGGAACGATCGACGCCGTGGATTCCGGTACCTACGCGGTGTTGGTCACCGCGACCGACAACGCAGGCAACGAGGCCACCGCCGAGACGAGCGCCTACATCACGCAGGCGTTCACGCTCGGTGACGGAGCGGTCACGTTCGACCGCCACGGCAGCAGCGTCGAGTTCCACCTCGCCGAGGACGCCGACCGCGCGATCGCCGAACAGGAGCTGTTCGGCTCGTTCACCGCGTACGATGGCCACCACGACGTGGGCGGTGCGCTCGGCGTCGGATTCCTCACCGCCGACCTCGATCCGTTCCTCGACCACCAGCTCGAGACGGGCGGTGTCGAGTCCGCAACCGTCTCCATTGCCGTCGACGAGACGGCTCTCGGCGACGCGTCGGCAGACGAGGTGGTCATCCAGCACTACGAGCCCGCGACCGGGAGCTGGACGCCCGTCGAGACGACACACGGCAGCGTCGGTGGAGCCCCCATGGTCTCCGCCGAGGTGACCCACTTCTCCACGTACGGCGCGTTCCTAGTCGACGACACCCCGCCGACCGTACTCGAGGTGACACCCGGGGACGGAGCGACCGTGACGACCGAGGATGACACGGTGACGGTCACGTTCATCTACGAGGACGCCCGCACTGGAATCGACGTTAGTTCAG
Source organism: uncultured Natronomonas sp. (assembly GCA_964421165.1). GTDB lineage: Archaea > Halobacteriota > Halobacteria > Halobacteriales > Haloarculaceae > Natronomonas. The sequence continues at coordinate 2,565 of CAYQWI010000276.1, read as the reverse complement.
TCAAGATCGCGATCGACGGCACGGATGTCACGGCGGCGGATGAAACGACAATCACGTCCGTGTCTGCCGAGCACACGTTCTCCGCCACGGCCGGCGAGATCTACGAGGCAACGCTGACTGTTGCCGACCGTGTCGGCAACGAGCGAATACAGACGGTGACGTTCGATGTCGCCAATAACCAGAACGGAGAGAATGTCGCCACACCCGATGGAGAAGATGTCCCCCCGACCGAAGAAGTGAATCAAATCGGAACGTTCGGAGGGATCAATATCGTCGCCGTCCTTCTGGTTGTCGCGCTCGTCATCGCGACCGTCCTTGGAACAGTCGCATACCGGAGACACGATCGGTGAAGTACCCTGCGCACGGTGGCCCGTGGTACTCGCGCTGTTATCTCTTGTAGATCGACTGTCAACCTCGGCTTCGGTCGATGCGAAGGCAGCGAGTGAAATCGAGAAGTCATTCAATGTCGCCGAACCCGTCGTCGATGCAAAGCTTCCTGGAGAGAGATCGATCACCCCTTGTCAAATACCTATCATAACCTTCAGATCGCCAATAGAGCAACGTGCCATACACCGTTGCACGTCCCGGCAGGTCGAATTCGGGAAGAAGAGGTCAGAAGTCAGTTGTTTATTTTATAGCTCGGCTTTGCACGTTTATAAGTGGAATCGGTAGAGGACCTAATTAATCCCTTTTCGACCGTTTCAACGAACGCTATCCGTTCTGTGTCTTGGCTACGACCGCCGTTTTTGTCGGTTTGCGGATCAGATCAGTGATTCCAGCCGAAATTTCGCCACGGATACCAACAGAAATCGCTACTCTCAGCAGCTCTATCGCTCTCTAATGGAGGCAATATATAAACGTACAAAGTCGAATAGGTATGTACAGAACGCGATCGCCTCGCCGGGGCGCTTTTTACTGCCGATGCCGTGAATCGAGCTATGAACGCGGCACTACTGACCGTCGGCGACGAACTGCTGGCCGGCGACACCGAGAACACGAACGCGACGTGGCTCGGCCGACAGCTCGCAGATCGCGGGGTGACGGTCGAACGCGTGCTGACGGTGCCCGACGAGATCGGCGTGATCGCCGACGCGACCCGACGGTACAGCGAAGCGTTTGACGCCACGATCGTCACCGGCGGGTTGGGCGGAACGCCCGACGACGTGACGATCGATGGCGTGGCGAGAGCGTTCGACCGCGACCTCGTCGAAAGCGAACTCGCACGGGCAGATATCGAGCGACATCTCGAGGGAATCGCTCACAAGTATCCCAGACTCGACGTGGACGTGGCCGCGGAGTCGAAGATTCCGGCCGGCGGCCGGCCCCTTATAAATCAGGCAGGGCTGTCGCCGGGGTGTGTCGTCGAGAACGTCTACGTCCTGCCGGGGATCCCCTCCGAGATGAAGCGGATGTTCGAAGACGTAGCGAGCGAGTTCAACGGCAACGTCGACTCCCGGTTTCTGTACACCCGCGAGCCGGAAGCGAACCTCATCGAACGCCTCGACGAGGTGCAAGAGCGGTTCGGCGTCCGTGTCGGGTGTTATCCCGATCGAGAAGCCGAACACAACCGGCTGAAAATCAGCGGAACGGACGAGAAAGCGCTGGCAAAGGCGGACGTGTGGCTCAGAGAGCGGGTCACCCTCGCCGACAGCTAATCGTTTGAGACGGATTGGCGTAACCGATGTACCGGTCAGCGCCCAAATCAGGTCCGAACTGGCCGGTAACAGACGACAACAGTCCGTATGAGAGATCGGCCACTCGAACAGTAGTTCCAAGTTACCGCCCGCTCTACGGTATCGTATGTCCGAAACGTCACAGGCGACCATCAAACGAGCCGACTCGATCGAGTACGAACGCGTCGGAGCCGCGGAGGGAATGCAAAAAGGCGTCCTCATCGACTCCGAGGACGGCGCACCCAACTTCGCGATTCGACGGTTCGTCATAGAAAGCGGGGCATCGGTCCCGAAACACACGAACGAGATCGAACACGAACAGTACGTCCTCGAAGGCGAGTACGTGGTCGGCATCGAAGACGAAGAACACGTCGTCTCCGCGGGGGATTCGATATTCATTCCAGCGGGCGTCGTCCACTGGTACCGAAACGAGAGCGAGGAGCCGGGCGCGTTTATCTGTGCGGTCCCGAACGGCGACGACGAGATCGAACTGGCCGAGTGAGAGGTATATAAATCGACGCCGGGGCACGACAATCCCTTTACGTTCGCCGCGCCGAGCACCGGTATGAGCGAAGACGAACTAACCGAGTTCGATGAGGAGCTCGACTCGGCACGAAGGCTACTAGATGACGACTCGAACACCGCGTTCTACGTCGGCGTCGTCCGCGACGGCGAGACCGTCGAGACGACGTTCGCACAGACCGCCGACGATCCCCAACAGGAAGGGCTGCAGACGCTCTCGCTGCTCGCTACGCACGTCCGTATCGTCGCCAATCAGGCCGGCGTCGATCCGTCGGTCGTCGCCGGCGACGCGGCGACGCTCGCCGGACAGGTCGAGGAGTTATCGCCCGAGGCGTTGGCGGCGATCGGACCGGACGACGAGGAAGCGGGC
>CAYQWI010000275.1:0-3387 GCA_964421165.1 uncultured Natronomonas sp. | reverse complement strand
GTCGTGATCCGCGGACAGCCCGTGTTGACGTAGGCGTCGAACCCGAAGTTCGTCAGCCGATCAGGCGTGACCTCGTCCATCGTCAACAGGTAGGCGTTCTCGTTGTTCTCGACGATCTCCTCGGCGGTCTCCCAGCGACCCTGCCCGATCTTCGTACAGAAAACGACGCCCCACTCTTCGGCGTCCATCGCGCGGTGAACCGCGCCGTAGCGCTGTTTCATGAATTTCTCCGTGTCCGCGATCGTGACGACGTTGTTGACGGGATCGGCGATTATCACCTTCTTTTCCGGATGCTCCATCGCGAGTCCGAGCGGGTGGAACTTCCCGCCGCCGACGTAGAGGATCTGATCGGCGTCGACGTCCGCGGAGGCGTAGTTACAGCCGAGCACCTGCCCCTCGTGGGTCAGCCGTTCGTCGCCCCGGCGCGTCTCGACGGCGTATCCGCGCTCTCGGAGCCACGATCGCATCTCGTCGAACTTGTTCATGTGTTGGGCCGTCGTCACGAGTCCGACGGCGTCGTCCTCAGCTGGATCGGTCAACTCCGAGAGCGATTCCTCCATGATCGGCGTCACGTCGACGTTCGAAAACAGGGGGACGTAGATGATCTTCTCCGATTCTTTCATCGGGGAGTGCCCGAAGTGGACGAACACGTCCGTCCGGCGCATCATGTAGGTGTCCAGATCGCAGGCACCGTAGCAGGGCTGTCCCGAGATGAGGACGTTCGTCCCGTCGGGGAGCAGTTCGCGGAGGTCGTCCGCGACCCGGGCGGCGCGACGCTTCAATCCCTCGGGGAACTGCAGTCCGATCGTCTCCGCGTTCCGCTCTTCGACGGCCTCGACGATCCGATCGAGTTCGTAATCCCACGTGCGCTCGTGTTTGAGCGCCATGCCCGTGTTCCGGAGGTCTCCCTCCGTCCGTCCGGTGTCCGACTCCTGGCTCATTGTCCCCCGTTTGTGCTCCAGCGCGTAAAACAGCCGCGTTTCCGCGTTCGGCACGCCTATACGGGATCACCCCGAACGACGCGTATGAGCGTCGAGACGACCCCGGAAACGCGGACGAGAGAGCTCGCGTCGGAGCTCGGTGAGGCGATCGCGGACCTTCCCGCATACGAGGAGTTCATCGAGGCGAAAGAGGCGATTCAGGCCGATCCGGAACTCCAGGAACGAATGGCGGAGTTCGAGGAACGACGCGAGGAGTTTCTGATGGCACGAGAAGCCGGAACCGCCTCCAACGACGACCTTCGAGAGCTGCAAGCAGCACAGGAGACACTGCACGACGATCCGAAGATGGCTGCGTACCTGCGGGCGAAATCCGACATCGAACTCCGGCTTCAGGAACTCGATTACATCATCTCCGAACCGCTCGATGTCGAGTTCGGGGAGACCGCGGGCGGCTGTTGTCAGGACTGATCGCTCGACGTCTCAGAAGTAAGAACACTTTTTAAACTACCTGTCTATGGATCAGTATGACTGCAGGGTCGGCGGACGACCAGCTATTTGGTGCGGTGTTCGAAACGAGCCCCGTTGGAATCGTTATCACCGACGCTGATGGGCAGATTCTCGACGCGAACAGCCGAGCGGAGACCGTTCTCGGCCTCTCTCACGACGAACTCACCGATCGGTCGTACGACGACGACGCCTGGAAGCCTGTTCGGGACGATGGAACGCCGATGCCGACGGACGAATTACCCGTCTCGAAAGTGCTCGAAACCGGAGAGGCCGTGTTCGGCGTCGAACACGGGATCGAAAAACCCGACGGAGATATCCTGTGGTTGTCCGTCAACGCCGCACCGATCTACGACGACGGCTCTATCGATCGGATCGTCGCGACGATCTCGGAGATCTCGGATCGCTGGGAGTACCGGCGGATGCTCGAACAGCAAAACGGGCGGCTCGAAGAGTACTCCGCGATCGTCAGCCACGACCTCCGAAGCCCGCTTTCGGTCGCTTCGGGATGGCTCAACGTGGCTATCGAGGACGACTCGACCGAGGATCTGGACAAGGTTCGCGACGCTCTGGATCGGATGGGGGATTTAATAACTGACCTTCGCGAGCTCGGCCGACACGGCCAGACGGTCGACGAGATGGTCGAGTTGGATCTTCAGACAGTCGTCAAAACCGCCTGGTCGAACGTCTCGATGGCGGACGCGACGCTCGATCTCGAGCCCGACATCGGATCGGTTGCCGCCGATCGAAGTCGGCTGCTTCAGCTCTTCGAGAACCTCTTCCGAAACGCCGTCGAACACGCCGGTCCGGACGTGACGATCCGCGTCGGTGCACTCCCGGATGGGTTCTACGTCGAGGACGACGGACCGGGAATCCCGGCCGACAAGCGGGACTCGGTCTTCGAGTTCGGGTACTCGACGACCGAACACGGAACCGGAATCGGCCTCGCGATCGTCGAGGCGGTCGCCGACGCTCACGGCTGGTCCTTCGAGCTCGTCGACGCCGATCCACACGGCGCTCGGTTCGAGTTCAGACAGCAGTGGTATCCGGATCGCGTCGAATAACGCGAGCCGTTCGACACTGAACCATCCGGTATTTTAACCGTTCGTGCCCCACTGCAGCTATGAGCGTTCACTCCGACTGGGACGATTGGCTCCTTCGCGATGTCGACGACGCGACTCCGGAGAGTCTCGATCTCTGGTATCTCGGCTGTAACGGATTCATCCTGAAAGCCGCCGACGGAACGACGATATTCATCGATCCGTATCTGGGAACCGGCGATCCGCCGCGGACCGTTCGAATGATTCCGGTCCCGTTCGATCCTGCCGACGTGGCTTCGGCCGACGCGGTGTTGGCGACGCACGACCACACCGACCACACCCACGGACCGTCGCAGGCGCCGATCCTCACCGGTACGGACGCGACGTTTTACGGCCCGCCCGCCTCCGTCGATACGGCGGAAAGCTGGGTCGAAGAATTCGGTGTCGACCCCGACGATCTTTCAGAGGTCTCCGAAGAAGATACGATCGAGGTCGGCTCGTTGACAGTTCACGTCGAACCCGCCCACGATCCGGACGCGGACCACCCGGTTTCGTACGTCGTCGAACACGACTCGGGGACGTTCTTCCACGGCGGTGACGCCCGTCCGAGCGACGCCTTCGAAGAGATCGGATCGCGGTACGATATCGATCTCGCGGTCGTCGCGTTCGGCTCTTCGGGGATGATCCTCGACAAACGGACCCGAGAGCCGAAATACACGAAATGGTACTCGAACGAAAACATGGCCGCCGAAGCCGCAAATCAGCTGCGGACCGACCGGCTGTTGCCGACCCACTGGGATATGTGGAAAGGACTCACCGCCGATCCGTCCGCGCTTCGGGATCACGTTCGCGGGTTCGAGTATCCGCGCACCCTCGACGTACTCGAGATCGGCGATCGAACG
>CAYQWI010000274.1:0-3407 GCA_964421165.1 uncultured Natronomonas sp. | reverse complement strand
CGCCCGAGTCCCCGTTTTCGTCCCACTCGAGTTCGAACTCGATGCTCAGTTCACCCGGGGCGTCTGTCGGCCCTTCCCGCTCGGCCTTCACCTCGAACGTTGGCTGTGCGGGCGGGTCCATCGTCACCGACTGCTCGCCGGCTTTGAGCGTGATCGAATCGCCGGCTTCGAGCGAATCGGCGACGCTCCGGAGATACGCTGCGATATCGGCTCGGGTCTGTCGACTCTCCGACTCGAAGAGAACTTCTTCAGGCATACCGTTCAATAGGGCTTCCGGAGTAATAAGATGGCCGTAATTTCCCACGCTGTGAACAGACTGTGCGACGTCTGGGTACGGGTTCGTCGAGGAGCCGTTTATCGAGGGGAGTTACTCGTCGCCTCTGTTCCGGAGGGTCGCGAGACGAGCTTCGAGGTTGTCGACCGCAGTATCCACTCGTTTGAATCGATCGCCCGTTTCGTCTGACATTATTCGGACGAATGAAGAGCAATACAAGCGATATGGCAAGGCCGGCGACCAGACTGTCCGGGGGAACGGACACGTCGAAACGACCGCGCCGTTCACTCACCATTCGTCTTTTCGTCTGTCCGATCGCGCTCGATCGCCTCCCGATCCCTGTCGGTCGGATCACCGTGGCCGCCGCCGCCGGGCGTTCTGACGGTTACTGTCGTTCCAGCGGGTACGTCGACGGTCGTCTTCGCGCCGGCCGGCTCACCGTCGATTAGATTCTCGCCGGTCGCGCCCGGCTTCCCGCCATTGACACCGTTCGGGGCGATCCGCCGCCGTTCAGTCAACAGAGAGACCGTCGCGTCGGTTTCGATCCGGACACGACGTTCGAGTCCGAGCCCCCCACGAAAGCGTCCGTCGCCCCCACTTTCCGGCCGGAACGCATACCGTTCGACCGAGAGCGGATACTCGGCTTCGAGAGCCTCGATCGGAGTGTTGAGCGTGTTCGTCATCCCGACCTGAACGCCGTCCATCCCGTCTCTGTCCGCCCGCCCGCCGAAGCCGCCGCCGATCGTCTCGTAGTAGGCGAACGAGCCGTCCCGGCCACCGATCGTGAGGTTGTTCATCGTCCCCTGGCTCTGGGCGGGAACGCGTTCGGGTGCCGCCTCGGCGAGCGCGGAGAGCGTCACGTCGGTGACGCGCTGGCTCGTTTCGACGTTGCCGCCGACGACCGCCGCGGGCGGGTCGGGGTTCAACAGACAGCCCTCCGGTACCGTAATCGTGACCGGCTCGTAACAGCCCTCGTTCGGCGGGATTTCGGGATCGGTCACGCAGCGGACGACGAAATACACCGCGCTCTTTGCCACCGAAAGCGGCGCGTTGAGATTGCCCTGCACCTGCGTTGCGGTGCCGGCGAAATCGACGCCGAGTTCTCCACCGTCGATCGTCACCGCCGCCTCGATCGGGATGTCTTCGTCCGTGATTCCGTCGCCTTCAAGCACATCCGTCGCCTCGTACACGCCGTCCGGAAGGGATTCGATCTCCGCGGTCACCCGATCGTACGAGTACTCGATCACCGCATCGAACCCCCGAACGACGAGGTCGAGGCCGCGCTCGTCGACGAGCTCCCGGAGCCGGGCTTCAGCGCGCTCGTTGGCCGCGATCTGGGCGCGAAGGTCCGCCCGTCGCTCGTCGGGGTTTCGGACGTTCGCGAGGAGAAGTGCGAACAGATCTTCGTTTCGGTCGCCGGCTTCGATCAGCCGGATCGGCGGGATCCGAAGACCTTCCTGGTGGATCTCGCGAGCGCCGGCCGGCATACTCCCCGGCGTCATTCCGCCGACGTCGGCGTGGTGGGCTCTGGAGACGGCGTACCCGACGATCGCGTCTCCGATCGCGATCGGCGAGACGAGCGTCACGTCCGGTAGATGCGTTCCGCCCGTGAACGGGTCGTTGAGAACGAACACGTCGCCGGGGGTCGGATCGCGTTCGAGGACGGCGTCGACGGCCGACGGCATCGCCCCGAGATGAACCGGGATGTGCTCGGCCTGTGCGATCAGCCGCCCCTCGGCGTCGAAAAGCGCCGTCGAACAGTCCTGGCGCTCCTTGATGTTCGGCGAGTACGCGCCGCGGATCAACACCTGTCCCATCTCCTCGGCGATCCCTTCGAGCTGGTTGCGCAACACTTCGAGCGTCACGGGATCGATATCCGCGGTCATCGCTGGCCCTCCGTTCCTGCAGTATTCTCCAACAGCAACGCGCCGTCGGGCCGGATCCGACCCCGCCAATCGGGCGGAACGACCGTGGTGCTTTCGGCCTGTTCGAGGATCGCCGGGCCGGGAACGTCGGTCCCGGCAGCGATCGAGTCCCAGTCGTAGATAGTCGCGTCGACCCACCCGGCGTCGGGGAACAGCGCGTCTCTGGTTCCGCGAACGGCCCCGCCCGAACCCGCCTGTGTCACCGACGGCGAATCGGTATCGATCGTGGCAGTCACTCTGATGTTCACCGCTTCGACTGGGGCATCGAGTCGGTACCCATAGGCCCGTTCGTGAGCGTCGCCGAATCGGTCGGCGAGACGCTCGGGATCGAACCGATCGACAGGCACGGTCAACTCGAAGCTCTGGCCGACGTACCGGCAGTCGGCGGCGCGCTTGATCCGCGCTGACGACGGGTCGGAGACGTCTTCGAGGACGCGATCCTCGAGAACCTCGTACGCGTCTCGACCGTCGTCCGACGAGGCACCGTCCAGTTCGAGTCGAACGGTCCGAGTCACATCGTGTGACTCATCGGTCGCCACCAGTCCGTACGCGGAGAGGACGCCGGCGGGCCCGGGAACGACGACACGCGAGATGTCGAGTCTGTCGGCGAGCGCGGCAGCGTGCATCGGCCCCGCACCGCCGAAGGCGACGAGGCCGAATTTGCGCGGATCGTGCCCCCGCTCGACGGTCACCGATCTGATCGCCCGCGTCATCGTCGCGTTCGCCACCCGGTAGACGCCTCTCGCGGCGGCTTCGGCGTCCGGGAGGTCGGCGTCCGCGGCGAGCGCCGAGAGCACGTCGTAGGCGGCGTCGACGTCGAGGGAGAGTTCGCCGCCGAGCGCCGTGTCGGCATCGAGATACCCCAACACGACGTCCGCGTCGGTGACAGTCGCCCGCTCGCCGCCGTTTCCGTAGCAAGCCGGCCCGGGATCCGCGCCGGCCGATTCGGGCCCGACGCGGAGCGCGCCGCCGGTATCCGTCCACGCGATCGAGCCGCCGCCCGCCCCGACGGTTTCGATGTCGACCATCGGCGTCCGGATCGGCACTCCGCCGATCTCCGTCTCTGCGCTGCGCTCGGCTTGGCCGTCCCTGACCAGACTCACATCGCTCGAAGTGCCGCCCATATCGAAGGTGACGACGCCGTCAGCGCCGCCCGCGACCGCCGCCGCGCCGACGACGCCGGCCGCGGGGCCCGAAAGTACCGTCGT
>CAYQWI010000273.1:0-3415 GCA_964421165.1 uncultured Natronomonas sp. | reverse complement strand
CAGCACGTCGAAGGACTTCGATGTCGGCGATCGGATCACACTGGATTTCAGCCCCTCGAACGTCATCGTTCTAAAGATATGATCCGAAAGGACATTCCCCTCCCGGACATTGTAAAACGGTACGGATCAGCGAGGGGGCTCGTCGCCATCGGTCTCGGGTTCTTGACTGTTTTTTATATCGTTCCGATCCTCCTGTTGTACTGGCAGAGCCTGAACTTCGGTGAGGGAGGGCTGTTCGCGAACTACGAACGAGCACTGAGCGGGATCTACGTTCGGATCCTGTTCCGATCGTTCTACTACGGTGTGCTCACGACCGTTTTCACTATCGGACTGGGATACATCGCCTCGTATTATCTGGTGTTCAGGTCCAACAGGGAGAAGTTCCTGCTGGGCCTGGTCGTGTTGCCGCTTTGGATCGCCTACGTCATTAGATATCTCGGGATCCAGCTGTTTCTCTTCCGCTCGGGACCGGTCGTTGCGCTGTTCGGAACGGACTTCGGGTTCATCTTCTCGACCCGCGGCGTGGTGCTCGGGCTGACGGCCGTGTTTCTGCCCTTCGCGATCCTCCCGATATATAACTCGCTGAGCTCTCTCGACGAGGACCTGATCAAGGCATCGCGCGTCCTCGGGGCGGATCAGTTCCGAACGGTGCGATCGATCGTCTTCCCGCTGAGTCTCTCCGGCGTCGTCGCGGCCGGACTGATCGTGTTCATCCTCGCGACCGGTTCCTTCCTCGCGCCCGCCGTGTTGGGCGGCCCACAGAACACGATGATCGCGAACGTCATCGAACAGTCCTACGGGAACCTCAACATCGGACTCGCCGCCAGTCTCGCCGTCGTCTACACGACACTCCTGCTCGTCGTCATCCTGGCGTTTAACTCCTACATCAACCTCGGGGAGGTGTTGGGTGAGCTATGAACACCGATCGACTCAACCTGCTCGGCTATTTCCCGATCGTCTGGCTCGTTTACGCGCTGTTGCTCATTCCGGTAATCATGGTCGTCCTCACCTCGTTCACGCCGGGGGGCGCCCCGACGATCCCGACCGACGGGCTCTCCGTCAGATGGTACGGGGAGCTCGCACGGAGTACACAGATACTCAATGCGCTGTTCGTCAGTACTGTCGTCGCCGTCGTGGCGGCCCTCCTTTCGACCGCACTCGGTACCGTCACGGCGTTCGGTTTCGTCCGAAGCGAGTTCCCGTACAAGGAGTCGCTCTCGACGCTTCTCCTCCTGCCGTTGATGATCTCGCCGGTTATCACGGGACTGGCGCTCGTCCAGTACGGCGGAATAATGGGGCTTACGGGTGCGTATCCGCTTTTGATCCTCGGACACGTCCTGCTCACGCTGCCGTACGTCTTCTTGATCATCCGTGCGCGGTTGGTCACGTTCGACGAAACGCTCGAGGACGCCTCCCAGATCATGGGCGCGAACAAACTGGAGACCGTTGTCAACGTCACGCTCCCGATCATCGCACCGAGCCTTTTCACCGCGGTCCTCGTCGCGCTCGTGGTTTCGTTCGGCGAGTTCACGGCGACGCAGTTCCTCGTCTCACCCGGGACGACCACGGTACCGGTCATCATATACACGGAACTGCGGACCGGTCTCGAGCCGACGATCAGCGCACTCGCGACCGTGCTCACCGTGATCATGCTGGTGGCCGCGATCGCGGGAGAGTTCTGGGGAGAGGATCGGTGACGGACACGGTCGGCCCCGAATCCGTCATAACCTGTCCCGGATAGGCCGGATCCGTCCGCCGAACGCTCGTCCAGCGAGGCCAGAACGTTGCGAGGGAAGCAAGTCTCGTGACGTCCCCAAACTTTACTAACTATCTGAAATAAGCCATGTCATGGCATCCGGTGACTCGGATCGATCCGTGGAAGAAACGAACAGAAGAACAGTACTGAAAACTGTCGGAGCCGGGGTAGCGACTGTCGGTATCGCGGGGTGTGCTGACGACGACACGACGACGCTCCGATATCTCGGTTGGGGCGGGAATACACAGGACTCGGCGGAGATCGCCTTCGAGTACTGGGAGGAGGAAACCGGGAACACCGTCGAACACCAGTCCGCCGGCGGTGACGCCGAGTTCCTCTCGATCATTCGCGAGAACCCGGGGGATATCGATCTGTTCATGCCGACATCTTTCGGCGTTCACGCCGCGCGCGAGGAGGGGCTCCTCGCACAGATCGATTACGACGAGCTACCGAACTATCAAGAGAACATCCAGAACGATTGGGCGGATCGGCCGTACATCGAGGGTGACGCCGTGTTCCGTGACGCGCTGACACAGGGATACGCGGTCAACACCGATGAGGTCGACAGGGAAATGACCTCCTGGCACGACATCAAAGAGGCGGAGTTCGAGGGAGATGTCGGCCTCCGTGATCAGGCGACATCGCGTGTCACGAACTCGGCCGCGGCGCGCGGGTACGATATCAACGATGTCCCCGGCGACGACGACATCGTGGCGGAGATCAGAGAGGAACTCATCGAACAACACGAGAACACGTTCGGTTATTGGGGTGCCGGTGCGGAAGGGATCCGATGGCTCCGAGAGGGGCAGGGGAGCCTCGTCGAGACCTGGGGCGGCCGAACCAGGGCCCTCCAGCAGGAAGGAAACGACCACATCGAGTACGTCATCCCCGAGGAGGGGACGTCGACTATCACGGAGGACTGGGCGATCCCGGAGTCAAGCGAGAACGTCGATCTCGTCCACGATCTGCTGAACCACACCTTCCAGCGCGATATCATCGTCGAACTCTCCGATAACGTCGGCTATCCGGTTCCCGTCAACGATCCGCCGGAAGTGATCACGGACCTGCCGGACTACACCGCAGACCCCGACGACCTCATGTGGGTCGACTGGGAGACCGTCAACCCGGCGGTCGACGACTGGGAACAGATGTTCGAGGAGATCAAACAGGAGTAGACAGTCGATCGCCGCCGTTTTCGATTCACATCGTCGATCGAAAGAACGTCCCGTCGCGTGGGTCGTCACACGATCCGGAGGCCGACATCCATCTCGTTGATCGGTTCGGACCCGCCTTCTGTGACCCTGATCGTGTTCTCGATGCAGGCGCTTCCGATCTCGGGGAGAATGATCCCCGGTTCGATGTTCAGGAACTGTCCGTGCCGTAGCTTCCGCGTCTCACCCTCTCTGATCGTGGGTGGGGACGAAATGGTCGTTCCGATGCTGTGACCGAGATAGATCGCGTTAAGCCGGTCTTGGTGGCCTGCCGTCCGTGCGATCTCGTGTCCGGCCTCCCAGACAGCGTGGCCCGGGACGCCCGGTTCGATCGCTTCGAGCATCGCTTCGTACATCTCCCGGCAGACCTCATAGAGCGCCCGCTGTTCCGCCGAGGGATCGCCGATACAGATCGTGCGATCGCAGTCCACGTAGTAGCCGTCGTGAC